>JBIKVL010000063.1:0-9939 GCA_044356875.1 Pirellulaceae bacterium
TCCGCGCAGCTCGTCCGCGCCGCCCGACTCGCCGTGAACCGCGTAGGCCCCGCTGCCTGTCCGCGTCGTCAGCGCGATCGTGTCGTCGCCAGCGCCCGCTTGGACAGTGACCGACGCGCCCAAAGCCGCCCCCGAACCGTTCAAGCCGTCCAGCCCTTCGAGCCGAAGGATATCCGCGTAGCTGGACCCGATCAGCGAAAGCGACCCGGTCGGATTCGTGAAAACCCAATCCGTAATTCCCGTCGAACTGAAATCCAAACGCGACGTTCGGTCATTGGCCGCGCCGTGGTCCATGAAGACGGCCGTGTCGCCCGCTGCCAAGTCCGCCATGCTGGCGGTCAACGCGGTCGCGACCGTGGTCGTCGAAACCTGCTCGGCGCCCGTGAACGTCAGCATCGTCCCGTCGATCGAAAGCTGGCCGGAATTGGGCCCCGCCACCGCCGTGGGGGCGGCGGGCGTGTAGGCAACCGTGGACGCCGTTCCGCCCGACACCAACACCGCATCGCTACCGGATCCGCCTTCGAACCGTACCGCGACCGCTGGCGATGCGGATTGGTCGAAGACTAACGTGTCGCCTCCAACCAGCCCTTCGATCGCCACGCCGACGCCGCTCAAAGCCGCTACAGGCGCTGTGAAGACCATCGCGCCGTTCAAGAAAACTCGCAGCGTGTTGGCGACTCGCCCAACGGTAAAGGTGTCGTCGCCCGCCGTGCCTTGGATCACCGGCGCCGACGAGTACGCCTGGGTCACGGTCACGTCGTTGCCGTCACCGCCAAAATAGCTGATGAAGCCCGATGTCCAGCCGGCCGGCGACGCGCCGTCCGCCAGCGAAACGAACGTGCCCGTCACGGCGTCCACGCCGTCATTGTCGATTATTTGAAAAACGGTTCCCGCCGCCGGCGCATAACCCAGAGTCACGGCGAGCGTCGCACCGCCAAGATCCACCGCTCCAGTGACACTGAGCCGATCGTACTCGCCAGCGTTTGGACCGTTCACTTCGACGTTGAAGAACGAACCGCTCGCAAGCGTCGCGCTGCCAACCGAGAATGTGCCGGGACTGTTACCCGGCGACAGCGTACCGCCCGCCGCCACCGTTACGCTGCCGCCCACAGTGCCGACGCCGCCAAGCGTCGCGCCGCTGGCGACTGTCACGGCGCTCGCCGCCGCCAACGAACCGTTCACCCGTAAGGTTCCCGCGTTCACCGCCGTCGCGCCCGTGTAGGTGTTGGCTCCGGAAAGCGTTGCCGTGCCGGCCGTCGACTTCGTCAGCCCCGCGCTTCCCACAAGCGCCGCCGCCACGCTGCCGGAACGCAGGTCGACAGCCGCGAGGCTCGCGAGCGTGGCCGTCGTCGCATCAATGGAACCTCCATCCACCACCAATTGGCTTACGGTCGTATTCGAAGCCGCCGCTTGCACCAACCCACCGGCCCCAAGGAACAGCGTCGCTTGCGAGTTGAGTGCCGTGTCGCCCGCTAGCTGCAATGTCCCGTTCGCGGCGCGGATAGTGCCGGAGCCAGCATTGATCGTGGCGGTCGGCGAACCGCCCGACAAATCCAAAAACTGCGATCCATTCGCCGCGCTGGTGTCAGTGGCAAGCGAGCTGGTGGAAACGCTGAGCGGGTCGCCCAACGCGCCGATATCACCCGCCGCGATCAACGTCACCGCCGTCGCCACGATATCCGTGCCCACGTCGCCCCGGTCAACAATCCCGCCGGTCCGCGCCCGCAAAGTCACGGAATTGCCCGCCGCGCTGATTTCCGTCGTGGATATCGAGCCGCCCACGATCGTCACCGGATCGAGGAACGACGAACTGTCGACCGCCACCGCGCCGCTGCCGGCCGCCAAATCGCCGATTCGCAGTCCCGCGAATCCGTCCGCGAACAGAGCCAGCTCAGCGTCATTCAAGTTGAACGAACCGCTCGCGCCGCCAATGCCGATCGTGGCCGTCGCGGGCGACGGCGACAGCGCGACCGTCCCGCTGCCCGTCATCGTCCCCTGCAAATCGACATCGCCCGCCATGACCGTCAGGTCGTTGACGCCCAGCGTTACGGAACCGATCTGCGTGAAGCGGCCGGCGCCGAGCGACACCGCCAGCGGCGCGCTGGCCGATACCCTGGAAGTTATCGTTGCATCCAAACTGTCCAGTTGAATCGTGACCAATCCGCCGCTAATCGTCAGCAGATCGCTCGTCGCGTCGCCGATAACCAACGCCCTCTGTGAAATGAGCGTCAGTCCGTCCAGCCGCAAATCACCTAGCAGCGAAGAAGCCGTATCGCCCGCGCTAAGCGTCGTGTTGTCGTCCAGCCGCAGGCTGCCGCCGTTCGCCACGGAAATCCCCGAGTTGGTCGCGAGGGTTCCTTGGAACCAGATCAGTCCCGTGACGCCACTGGCGACGGTCAGCGCCGCGCCCACGCCGTCGCCCAGCGCCGAAACCGCGCCGGCGAAGGTTGTCGTTCCGCTGCCTACGCCGGTCGTCAGCGTTAAATCCTGATTGCCGCCCGCCAGCGATCCGAACGACAGCGCGCCGCCCTTCGTGTCGATCGTCACCGCCGACGTGGACAAAGTTGCCGCGCCAAACGCCGTGCCGTCGAAGCCACTCCAAGCCAGCCCGTCCAGCTGAACGGCTCCCGCGATGTTCGTTGCCGTGTCGCCATCGCCTAGCGTCACATCCATGTCGAACCGAAGATTGCTGGAACTAGCGCTCGCCACAATCCCCGACTGGCCCGCGACCGTTCCCTGGAAACGCACGAGGCCCGTCACGCCGCTCGCGACCGTCAACGCCGGTCCGGCGCCGTCGCCGAGCGCCGTCATCACGCCCGTAAAGGTTGTGGTCCCCGATCCGATCCCCGACGACAGCGTCAAATCGCGGTTGCCGCCCTGGAGCGATGCGATCGCGATCGCGCCGCCTCCCGAATTCAAACTGGCGTCCGCCGTCATCGTGACCGATCCAAGGTTCATCGCGGCGCCGCTGGTCGCGATGGCGCCGGCGATTCGCGTTCCGCCCGTCGCGGCCGTGGTCGTCACGCCTCCCGAGAATCGGGTGCTGTCGTTCGCATCGTCGCCCAATGTCACTGTTCCGGTGTTCACGAACGACACCGCGGCCGCGACGGTGGTTTGCGTTCCCAGGAACGCCACGTTGTAGCCGCCCGCCGCTACGCTCATCGAGCCCAGGGTGGCGTTTTGCTCGAAACTCACGGAAGCGCCCGTGGTGGTCGCGGCGATCGCCATCGTCGCGACATCGACCGCGCCTTGGAAAGTGATGCCGCCCGAGTTCTGCACCGTGAACATGCCGATGTCGGTGTCCACCGCGCCGCCGACCACCGCCGCCGCCGTCGTGTCGAGCATCGCGTGCGACGGGGCTTCTCCCGTGACGCCCCGCAGCACGTTGGCCGTGATCGTGCCGCCGCCGGAACGCAGCGTGAGCGTGAATCCGTCGTTGATCGTCGCGGGCCCCGTTAGCGTGAGGGCGGCATCCGTCGTGGTGGCGTCCGTATCAATCGTGACATCGCCGCCAACCGTTATCGCGCCGGTGAAGCTCGCCGACCCCGCCGTGGCCGCTGTGTCGGTCCTTACGCTGGCATTCAAGCGGATCGTCTCGGCGACGGCGTTAACCGCGCCCGTGGACGTCGCCGAGCCGAGGCTCAACGCCGCGTTGAAGCGAATCTCGTCCGTGCCTCCTTGTCCGTCGATCGACACCGCCGCGCGGAAAGGCGAGTCGGCATCGACCGACGCGATATCGACGATGTCGTCGCCGCTCTGATCGCCCAAGATCGACAAAGAGACCGTGGGCGTGGCGAACGTGAGATCCGACAACGCGACGTCATAGTCCACCTGCATGTTCGAGCCCACGGCGTCGAGCAAGGTCGCGGTGATCGCCGACGCGGTGGCGTCCAGCGACCCATTGTCGATGTTCAGCACCACGTTGGCAGCCGGCGAAGTCACGGTAATCGGCTCGAGGCCGCTGAAGGCGAGTTGTCCGCCGAACGAGGTCCCCGCGAAGGTCAAGGCGCCGCCTCCCAAGGCGGTCGCCGCATAGGTCAGCGTTGTGAACGCGCCTCCCTGGACAGTCAGTCGATCGCCCGTGGACGTGGACTGGGAACCGCCGTCGATCACGATTCCACCCGCTGGAAACGCCGTCCCGCTCGACAAATCCACCACCAGCGAATCGTCGCCAGCCAACCCTCTGAGCGTCACGGTCCCCGTCACCACCGAGTACAGGCGGGAATCGATGAGCGTGCCGTTGAGCCGCGTTTCCAGATTCGCGCCATTGCGATTCAATTGGAAGCTATCGTTCCCCGGCGTGCCCGAGATCGATGGCGCGGCCGGATCGAGAGTCGTCAGCACCACATCGTTGCCGGTGCCTCCCTGGTAGGTGATTTGGAACGTCGCCGAGTTGGCGCCGGACGAAGCGGAGAAGACCATGCCTTCCGGCATCGCGTTGAACACGCCGCTCACCGCGTCGACATCGTCATTGTCGATGATGGTGAAGGCGGTTCCAAACGCCGGCGTGTACCCGAGCGTCAATGAGAGCGTCGCGCTGCCGAGCGTCACCGAGCCGGCGACATTCAAGCGGTCGAATTGGCCCGCGCCGGCGCCGCTGATCTCCACGCTGTAGATCGAACCGCTGACCAGCGACACGCCGCCGGTGGACAAAGTACCGGGACTGTTGCCCGGCGCGAGCGTTCCGCCCGCCGACACCGACACGCTGCCGCCCACCGTGCCGGTTCCGCCGAGCGTCGCGCCGCTGGCCACCGTGAACGCGCTGCCACTGGGCGTCGAGCCGTTCACCCACAATGTCCCCGCGTTTACGCTCGTCCCGCCGCTGTAGTTGTTCACGCCCGCGAGCGTCGCGAGGCTAGCGGTCGTCTTGATCAGCCCGGCGGTTCCCGCAAGCGCCGCGCCGACCGTGCCGTTTCGCAGATCGATCGCCGTCGCGCTGGAGATCGTTCCCAACGAGCCCGTGATCGAGCCGCCATTGACGACCAATTGATTGACGACAACGGTCACCGCCGAGCCAATGGCGATCGAGCTGCCTGTGTCGAGCACAAGCGAAGCTTGCGAATTGATCGACGACGCGCCGGCGAATTGCAAGCCGCCATTGGACGGTCGCACCGTGCCGGCGCCGGCGTTGATGGTGGCCGTCGGCGAGCCGCTTTGCAGATCCAGGAATTGCGAGCCGTTCGCGCCGCTGGTGTCGGTGGAAAGCGTGCTGGCGGAAACGCTCAGGGAATCGCCCGAGGCGCCGATGCTTCCCGCCGCGATCAAGGTCACCGCCGACGCCACGATATCCGTGCCCGAGTCGCCGCGGTCGAGAATCGCGCCGGTCCGCGCCCGCAAAGTCACGGAAAGCCCGGCAGCGCTGATTTGCGTCGCGGAGATTGAGCCGCCCACGATCGTCACGGGATCGAGGAACAACGAACTATCGACCGCCACTACGCCGCTACCGGCCGCCAAATCGCCGATTTGCAGTCCGGCGAATCCGTCGGCAAACAACGCCAATTCGTCGTCATTCACGTTGAAGGAACCGCTCGCGCCGCCAATGCCAATCGTGGAGTTCGAGCTGGAGGGCGACAGCACGACGGAACCGGTACCGGTGAGCGTTCCCCGCAAATCGACGTCGCTCGCCGTGACGGTAAGCGTCTGGGCGCCCAGCGATGCGGAGCCGATCTGCGTGAAAACGCCGCTGCCCAGCGACACCGACAGCGGTACGCTGGCGGAGATGCCCGCGTTGATGGTCGCATTCAGGTTGGTCAGATTGATCGCTACCGCGCCGCCGCTGATCGTGAGTAGATCCGTTGTTTCGTCGCCGATGACCAAGGCGCGTTGCGAAACGAGCGTCAGGCCATCCAACCAAAGATCGCCCAACAGCGACGAGGCCGTATTTCCCGAGCCGATTGTCGTGTTGTCGTCCAGCCTCAGGCGGGCGCCATTCGGCACGGAAATACCTGAACGCGTCACGAGCGTTCCCTGAAACCAAACTTGTCCGGTCACGCCGCTGGCGACGGTAAGCGCCGGGCCAGTGCCATCGCCAAGGGCCGAAACAGCGCCGGCGAAGGTGGTCGTGCCGCCGCCAATGCCGGCCATCAGCGTCAAGTCCTGGTTGCCGCCCACGAGCGATCCGAACGACAGCGCGCCGCCATTCGTGTCGATGAGCACGGAGGCGGTCGCCAGGGTTGTCGCGCCGAACGCCGTCCCATCGAAGCTGCTCCAAGTCAGGCCATCGAGCCGCACGGTTCCCGCCAAGTTGGTCGCGGTATCGCCATTGGCCAAAGTCACGTCCATGTCGAATCGAACCGAGGATCCCGCCGCCGCGACGAATCCGGAATTCGCGCTGACGGTGTTTTCAAAAAGCACCTGCCCGGTCACGCCCGCTTCGACCGTGAAGGCGGCTCCAGTGCCGTCGCCCAAGGCGGTGACTGCGCCGCCGAAATCCGTTGTTCCGGCGGCCGTTCCAGCGGCAATCGTCAAATCCTGTCCACCGCCCGCTAAGGTGGCGATCGTGATGTTCCCGCCATTCGAGTTCAAGCTGACAGGTCCGCTCGACAGCCGAAGATTCGAGAAGGTGATGCCGTCGAAGCTGGACCAGTTCAAGCCATCGAGCGTTACTTCGCCCGCGATACTCGTCGCGGAAAGGCCATTGGCCAGCGTCACATCGCCGTCAAATCGCAGACGGCTGTTGGCCGAGGATTCGATGCCGGTATTCGCGGAAAAGTTGCCCTGGAAACGCACTAATCCGGTGACCCCGGCGGCCACGCTTAGCGCTGCCGCACTGTTCGTGGAGCTGCCAATATTGGTTACGGAACCGGTGACGGTTGTCGTTCCCGCGCCGATCCCCGCCGCCAGCGTTAGCGCTCGGCCGCCTCCAAGGATGTCGCCAATGACAATCGGTGAGCCGTTGGAATTTAATGAACTGGTGCTTGTTTGCAGCCTCAAAGTTCCGATCGACAGTGGATCGAAACTGTTCCAAGTGGCGCCGTCCAGTCGAAGGGTGCCGGGAATCGCGGTTGCCGTATCGCCATCGGCCAACGTCACCGAAATGTCGAATTGCAGGTCGTTGCCGCTGCCCGGCGCGGAAATCCCCGAGTTGGCCGCGAAAGCGCCTTGAAACCGGATCAGCCCCGTAACGGAGTTCGCCACGATCAACGCCGGGCCGGTGGCGTCCCCCAAATTCGATACGGCCCCTTTCACCGTCGTCGTGCCAGCGCCAATTCCCGCCGACAGAATCAAGTCCTGCCCGCCGCCTGCCAGCGAATCCAGCGAAATCAATCCGCCATTGGAATTCAGCGTCGCTGCCCCCGTAACCAGCGTGGTGTCGCCAAAGACAATGCCATCGAAGCTTGACCAATTCACGCCGTCCAAGGTGACGGCCGCGTTCATATCGGTACCCGTGTCGCCATCCAACAGGTTCACATCGCCATCGAAACGCAATTTGCTCAAACTGCCAGCAGCCGATAGCCCGCCCCGCCCCGACAAGTTTCCCTGAAACCGAACCAAGCCGGTCACGCCCCCGCCCACGGTAAATGAGGGCCCCGTGCCACTTCCCAAATTGATAACGTCCCCCAGGAAATCCACGGTTCCGGTTCCCGAGGTGTAGGTCACCGTCAGGTTTTGCTGGCCGCCGTCCAAAGACGCGATCGAGACGTTGGAACCGCGCGAGTTCAGGGTCACCGCGCCGCTGGACAACGTCAACGCGTTCAGCACCATGCCGTTGGCGCTGGTAAAAGTCATGCCGTCCAATAGAATCGAGCCAAGCAAAGACGCGGATCCCGCTGATAGGGACACGTTGTTGTCGAAACGAAGTGCTGTGCCCGCCGCCGCGCTAATGCCGGACAAAGTGCCGCTGATCGATCCCGGAAAATACACCAATCCCGTCACCCCGGACTCCACGGTCAAAAAGGGACGCGTCAGATCCGCGGATGTGCCAATAATGCTATTGGTAAATGTTGTCGTGCCCGATCCAATGCCCGCCTTCAGTGTCAGGTTCAGATCACCTTCCAAAACCGTCACGGCGATGTTGCTCCCTCGGGAATCGAGCGACACCATTCCCGCGCCTGCCAATTCCATCGTGGCGATCGAGATTCCGTCAAAGCTCGTCCAGTCCACGCTGTTGAGTATGACGGAGCCGGGAAAACTGGTCCCCGTGTCGCCATTTCCCAGCGTGACTCGCGTCGTGAAAGTCGCTTTTGCGCCCGTGTGCGGCGCTTGAATCCCCGAATTTCCATCAAACGTGGAATTGAAAGTCACACGACCCGTCACGCCATTCTCGATCAGCAAAGCCGGACCAGTTCCGTCGCCAAGGTTCGTGACTGGCCCATTCACGGTCACCGTCCCACTCCCGGTGCCGGCCTTCACCGTCCAATCCTGACCGCCGCCCGTGATTCCGCCGATCGTCAAGGCTTGGCCCGAAGTGTTGAAACTCACCGGGCCATCCATCAGCACCACTTGCCCCAACGTCGAGACCCGATCGACTTTCCAATTCATCCCGGAGAAGAAGACCGTGCCCAATAGCTGCGTCTGCGCCGAGCCCGATCCAATACTGAAATCGGCGTCCTCGTCAAATCGAATCTGACTCGACGCGCCCACCGCCGACAGACCGGCGTTGGCCGTCACCGTCCCTTGAAAACGCGCCAGGCCCGTGACTCCCGACGCGATCGTCAACGCTGGCACCCCTGATGCGCCCGAGCCCAAGTTCAGCGCATTTCCCAATACCGTGAACGTGCCCGATCCGATGGCCGCTGCGAGCGTCAAGTCCTGCTTGTTGCCCGTCAACGACGACAGGACGATGTTAGCGCCATTGGAATTCAAACTCACCGGCGCCGCTGTTGTCGTCGTCGCCCCGGTCGTCGTCGCGCCCAGCGTCAACCCGTCGAAGCCGCTCCATGCCAGGCCGTCCAGTAGGACGGCCCCGGGCAAGTTCGTGCCCGTGTCGCCATTGCCTAGCGTCACATCCATGTCGAACCGCACGTTGCTCGAACTGGCCGCCGCCACCAAACCCGACACGCCCGACACCGTGTTCTGGAAACGCACCAATCCCGTCACTCCCGACGCGATCGTCAACGCCGGTCCAATCCCGTCGCCTAACGCCGTCACCACGCCCGCGAACGTCGTCGTCCCCGCTCCTATCCCGGTGGACAATGTCAAATCCTGGTTGCCGCCGTTCAACGACGCGATCGTGATCGCGCCGCCGCCCGAATCGAGGCTGGCAGCGGCCGTCATCGTGACGGCGCCGAGCGACATCGCCGTCGCCGTGGTCGCCACGCTGCCGGCGATCCGAGTGCCACCCGCCGCCGCCGTCGCCGTCACCCCACCCGTGAACCGCGTGCTGTCCGAAAACTGGTCGCCCAGCGTCACCGACCCCGTGTTGGAAAACACGGCCGCCGCCGTCACCACCGTCTGCGTTCCGAGAAACGCCACGTTGTATCCGCCCGCCCCGACCGTCAGCGTCCCCACCGTCGCGTTTTGCTGGAACTGGACGCTGGCCCCGGACGCTGTCGCCGAAATCGTCGCCGTCTGGACATCCACCTCGCCCTGGAAGACGACGCCGCCCGAATTCGTCACCGTCAAGACGCCGAAATCGGTGTCGACCGCTCCGCCGATTGTCGCGGCGGCCGTCGTATCCAATGTCGCGTTCGATCGCGTTCCATCCGCCACGCCCCGCACCGCGCCCGTCGCGATCTGGCCGCCTCCCGAGCGAAGCGTCAACGTGAAACCATCGCTGATCGTGGTGGTCCCGGCGATCGTCAACGCGGCGTCGGTCGTCGCCGCGTCCGTGTCGATGACAAAGTTGCCTCCCACGATCACCGCGCCCGTCAGGCTGACCGATCCCGCCGTCGCCGCTGCGTCGGTCTGCAGGTTGGCGTTGAGTCGAATGGTTTCAGCGCTGGCGGCCACCGCGCCCGTCGATGTCGCCGCCCCCAAGCTCAACGCCGCATTGAACCG
>JBIKVL010000900.1:0-2728 GCA_044356875.1 Pirellulaceae bacterium
GGCCACCGGCAGCCCCTCGCGCCGCAACCGCTCCGCCTGCGAGCGTTCCCCACACGCGCCCCGCCCCGCGTCGCACGTCGCCACCGCCCGCCCCCAGGGAACTCGAACAGGACGACGCCGAGTACCTCGACGACACGCCCGACAACACGCCCAACGATGAGCGTCACAGCGCGCGTCATAACACACGTCACCAAGCCCGCAACCCAGCCCGTAACCAAGCCCGTCGCAACGCATACGACGACCCCGAGGTCGACTCCGGCGATCATCAGCGACGTGTAAACGAGTACGACAACGAGCACTACAACGAGCAGAGCTACGAGGAAGAGGGCTACGAGGAAGAGGGCTACGAAGAAGAAGGCTACGAAGAAGAAGGCTACGCGGAGGACGGCTACGAAGAAGAAGGAAACGAAGACGAGGCCGCGCGGCCCGGGTTGCTCGCCCGGTGGACTCGCGAATTCTGGCAGGGTTTCGGAGCCAGCTTGGTCTCGATGGTCGTGCATGCGGGCATTCTCATCGCGCTCGCCGTGCTCGTGGTCAAGGAACCGCTCAAGCAGGTCGAGCGGCTGATCATTGCGGACGTCTTCGACGAACGGCCGCCCGACGACCTCCTGAAAACTGAACTCGACGAAGTCATCGAAGCCTCGACGCAACCCGGAATCGCCTCGAACTACGCCGCGCCCAACGTGGGAGTCTCCGACAGCGCGGTGGGCGGGGCGAGCGGCGGGGCGGCCGGTGGCGATGTCTCGGCCCCGGTCCTCGATAAGGGGATCGTGGAACAGTCGTCGGATGCCGGGATCTCGATCGACGGTTTGGTCGAAGACGCGCCGCCCAGCCGCAAGCTCCTGGTGGAAGCGCCCGCCGGCGCCCTCGGCGATCCGCGTTCGATCGTCGAATCCTACGAACAGGCGATGGACCGCATCACGCAAGAGATCATGTGGATGCTCTCCAAGGGCGACGCCATGGTTATCTGGTGCTTCGACCAGTCCGAGAGCATGAAGGACGACCAGAAAGAAATCCGCGACCGCATCGATCGTATCTACGTCGAACTCGGCTTGGCGAACGGCAAGGACAACCAATCGCTGCTCACCGGCGTCACCAGCTACGGCGAAGGGTTCATCAACCATACGCCCAAGCCGGTCAGCGACTTCACGTCGATCCGCGCCGCGATCGACCAAGTGCCCGTCGACCCGTCCGGCAAGGAAATGATGTGCCACGCGGTCGGACGCTCGATCGCTCAACTGCGGGAACACGCCCAACGCGAAAGCCGCCAGATGGCGCTCGTGCTGGTCACCGACGAAAGCGGCGACCGGCCCACGAACGAGCAAGTCTTGGAACGCGCGATCGCCGAAGCCAAAGCGGCTCATTGCCGGGTTTACATCCTCGGCCGCGAAGCGGTCTTCGGTTACCCCTACGCTCACATGCGCTGGAATCACCCGCAGACCAAACGCACGCACTGGCTGCAGATTGACCGCGGACCGGAAACGGGCTTCGTCGAGCAATTGCAAATCGACGGCTTCCGTCGGCGGCACGACGCCCACCCCGCCGGTTTCGGTTCGTACGAGCAAACGCGGCTGGCGCGGGAAACGGGCGGCGTGTTCTTCCTGCTGCCGAGCATTGAGACGAATCTCGTGCGCGGCGAAAAGCAGCGGTACGAACTCGAACAAATGCGGCCCTACGTCCCCGACCTGCGGTCGCGACTGGAAATCTACAAGGACCGCGACGACTCGCCGCTGCGCACCGTCCTCTGGCAGGTGATCAACGACCTGAACCCGTACAACCCGCTGATCTCCAAGGCGGTCGAGATGCGGGTGACGTTCTCGCCGCGTCCCGAAGAGTTCATTCGCCAAGCGGCCGAATCGCAGATCCATGCCCGCGCCTACCTGCCCTACCTCGCCAAAGCCCAACAAGCGCTCGAAAAAATCCGGCCGCTCCGCGAGCAAGAGGCTGCCCCCCGCTGGCAAGCGAACTACGATCTCATGTACGCCCAGCTGATCGCCTACCAAGCGCGGATCTACGAGTACGGTGCCTACCTCAATTGGTTCATGAAAAACCCGAAAACCGTGCCGCTCACCAAGGCCCCGAACCTCACGCTCACCCACTGGGAAATCCACACGCGGAAAGAACTGCTGCGGCCCGAGGAATCCCAGGAATACATCGACAAGGCCCATGCCCTGTTCACCCAAGTCGCCAAAGAACACCCCGGCACCCCATGGGCGGCCCGGGCCACGGCCGAACAAGCCCGCGGCTACGGCGTCGGACTCGTTCCGGTCTACGAGCCGCCCTATCCCCAACCCAGCGGCCCGCTGAAACCCATTCCCAAACTCTGATCGCGGTGGACGACGACTCGCCCAATTCGATCATGGAACGCGATCAGCCGATAAACTTGGTCAGGATGAAGGACTAACCACGGATAACTCGGATGCGCACGGATCGATCGATGGTTCAGCCTTGCTTCGGCCCCTTTTCGCGTCTCACACGTCTTGTCCTTCCGTTGTAGTACTCCAACGCCGATACCCCGCGATTCCTCCGCAAAACCTCCTTAGCTCGACCGCCTGTTCACCCAGTTCTCGTTTGTCGCAACGCTCCTTTCGCAGAAGGTCAAACTCGCCATGCTCAGCCAGATTCACCGTCGCGAATCCCTTCGCCGCCTGTTTGCGGCCGGAGGCGTCAGTCTGTTGGGCGGAGCGGCTTGGCAAACAGCCACCACGCGGCTCGCCGCCGCCGCCAA
>JBIKVL010000899.1:0-2728 GCA_044356875.1 Pirellulaceae bacterium
CGGCGATCGCGGAACCGACGCCACCGGCATGACCGCCGCCCAGCAGTTGAACGCGATCAGCCAGCGGGCGCATCGCATGGTCACGGACCAGTACCGCTGTTTCCAAGAGCAGCTCGAACCGGCGCTCGAAGAGGCGGGCATTCGTCGCCTGAAGCCGACAGGCCTGGCCGAAAGGCAACGGGGACTGTTGGAGCAAATCTTCGAAAACGAGATTTTTCCCGTGTTCACGCCCCAACGGGCGAGCGTCACCGATTTCCCACTGCTGGTCGGCTGCACCCTGAACGTCTGCGTGCGGCTAGGACCAGCGACTCGACGCAAGCCGTCCGACTTGGCGGCCGATGTGACAGCCACGACGGCTTCGGCGGCGCCAGGGGCGGGGTCGGCGGCGGCTGCCGGCGCCATGACGGGCGCGATGGCAGGCGCCGGAGCCGGGTCGATCGGTGCTGGCGGAACGGGCGGCCCTGTTGGAGCGGGCAGCGCTGTCGGAACGGGCGGCGCTGTCGGAACGGGCGGCGCTGGCGCGTTGTCCGCCGAGGCGTGGGCCGGTTCGCGATTCGCGATCATCCCGTTCGGACGCTCTGCCACGCGGTTCCTGACACTGCACGCCGATCGCGGTTACGCCTTCATGTTGCTGGAAGACGCCGTGAAGTTGATGGTCGAACGGTTCTTTCCCGGCGAACCGATTTTGGAATGCGTGCCGTTCCGCATCGCGCGGAACGCCGATGTCGGGATGCGGGACGACCTCGCGGCCGATCTGCTGGCTGGGATGCAAGAGATGTTGACCGCCCGCAAACAGGGCGACTGCGTGCGGCTGGAAATCGCCGCCGACGCCAGTGCCGCGACCCTGGCGTTTCTGCGGGAATCGTTGCAGGTGGGCGAGCGGGACATCTTTTCGATCCCCGGCCCGCTCGACCTGTCGGCGTTGATGTCGCTGGCCGAGCTCAAGGGATTCGAAACGCTGCGGTACCCGCCCTGGCCCCCGCAACCGTCGCCGCTCGTCGACGCCAAGAAAAGCCTCTTCGATATCCTGTCGCAGCGCGATGTCCTGCTATGCCATCCGTACGAGAGTTTTGAACCGGTCGTGCGGTTGGTCGAGGAGGCGGCCGAAGATCCCGACGTGCTGGCGATCAAGCAGATTCTGTATCGGACCAGCCGCAACAGTCCGATCGTGGCGGCGCTGGCCCGCGCGGCCCGCCGCGGCAAGCACGTCACCGCGATCGTCGAACTCAAGGCGCGGTTCGACGAGGCGCGGAACATCGAGTGGGCGAAGAGCCTCGAGCAGAACGACGTCCAGGTGATCTACGGAGTCACCGGCCTGAAGACGCACGCCAAGCTGTGCATTGTGGTGCGGCGCGAACCGCAGGGAATCCAACGCTACGTGCATTTCGGCACCGGCAACTACAACGAATCGACGGCCCGGCTGTATAGCGACGTCAGCTTCTTGACGGCCAACGAGGAATTGGGCGCGGACGCGTCGAGTTTCTTCAACGCTATCACGGGCTACACCCAATTGCCCTCGTTTCGCAAAATCGCCGCCGCGCCGTTGGGACTCCGTGATCGCCTGCTGGAGCTGATCAACGCCGAAACCGAGCGGAAGCGGCAAGGGCAAAAAGCGGCGATCTCCGCCAAGCTGAACTCGCTGGTCGATCCCGAAATCATCCAGTCGCTGTATGCCGCGTCGCAGGCCGGCGTGAAGGTGCGGCTCAACGTCCGCGGCATCTGCTGCCTGCGTCCGGGAGTGGCCGGGCTCAGCGAAAACATTTTGGTGACGAGCATTGTCGATCGGTTCCTCGAACACGCCCGAATCCTGCACTTCCTCCATGGCGGCGACGACCGCGTGTTCATTTCCAGCGCCGATTGGATGCCGCGCAATCTGGATCGCCGCGTGGAATTGCTGGTGCCGATCGAGGACGCTGTCGGCCGCCAACGGTTGATCGCGGCGCTCGACACCTATTTCCTCGACACCACCAAAGCCCGCCAGCTGCGGGCCGACGGCTCGTATGAACGGGTGAAGGCTACTGGTAAGCGCCGCGGTTTCCGCGCGCAGGAACAGCTTTACCGCGAGATTCAGCAGCGAGTGCTCGAAGCCCAACAGTCCCGGCCTACGGTGTTCGAACCGCATCGAGCGCCGAATTCCGAACGTTCGCGGTAGCGGTGGCCGAATTCGGACGCGGACCGTACAGCATAGAGACACGATCCCGAGCAACGATCGTCGACAGTAGGTCGGAAAGATTCCAAGGAAGGCTCGTAGGAACGCTCCGATGAAAACCCTGCTGATCATGCGGCATGGCAAGGCGGAAGATGCGGCGTTCGGTCGATTGGACCGGGACCGGCCGTTGGTGGAACGCGGCGAACGGGAGTCGGTGCGGATCGCCGACGAACTGGCGGCGCACGGGTTGGTCCCCGACATCGTCATCGCCTCGGCTGCGGTCCGAGCGCACCGCACCGGCGAATTGGTCGCCCAGCGTCTAGGGGTGGAGCGGTTCGCCGCCCTAGGACAACTTTACAACGCGCCCAGCCGAACCTACATCGAAGCGCTCCGCGACCTGTCGGCCGACGTGGGCACCGCACTGCTGGTCGGCCACAACCCGACGATGGAAGAGCTGGTCGCGCGGTGGAGCGGCGAGGAGCGGGAAATGGCGACCGCCGCGCTGGCCCATTTCGCGCTCGAAATTGACGACTGGGCGTTGCTCGACGTCGCCGGCCGTCATCGACTGCTGCACTTCTG
>JBIKVL010000064.1:0-9914 GCA_044356875.1 Pirellulaceae bacterium
GTTTCCATATCGCGGAGCGAGCGGCCGAGCCGTTTCGGCTTGGACTCGCCGCGCGGAGGTGTTGGCGTTGAGTCTGGCATCGGGAGGGCTTCGGACCGCCGCGCCAAGTCGAGCAGTCGCGGCTTGACGTCGTCGGCGTCGCTCGGGGTGCCGATTTGTTCGAGCGCGTCGGTAACGCCGAGCAACACTGATTGGCGCACGCCTTCGCGAATCCATCCAAACACGTTAAACGAACTCATCGCCCTGTCCTCCATGAAATCCGGCGAGCCGAACGCGGCTTTGGCCATCAATTCCAGCCGCTCGGGGACACTATCACTCGGCGTTTTTCCTGTCCAGATCGATTGGGGGGAAGCCTTGGCCGCGAATGTTCGCTTCGATCTCCGCGCGGCGCTCCGTGTTCCGCTTCATATCGGACAGGTAGACCCGCATGTCGCTCGCGAATTGCGCCCGCGATTCGGGTTCCCGTCCGCGATCGTCCGTCTCCTCCATCCACCGATCCAGCCGTTTGCGCAGCGTCTCGAGCGTCTCGCGGTGCGCGGGATCGGCGGCCAGATTGTGGATCTCCCAGGGGTCGGCGGCCAGATCGTACAGTTCCTCGGCGGGACGGCGCGGCGCGAACAGAGTTTGCTGGACGGCGTCCAAGAGGCCGTCGGCGTGCGCTTTACGCAGCGCGATCAAGCATGGCTTGTGGTCCTTGTAGGCATTCGGCTGCAAATGCGGCCGCTCGGGCAGGAAGTTGCGGATGTACTTGTAACGCTCGGTCCGCACGCTCCGCAGATGATCGACCGTTTCGTCGGCGCGGTCGCGGGCCGCGAACACCGCGTCGCGCGGTGGTCGCGCGGGCGGCGGCGGGGATGTTGGCGAAGCGGATGTTGACGAAACGGACGTTGACGGAGCGGATGCGAACAGTTCACGGCCCGGCAGCCGGGCGGGCCGGCCAATACCAGCGAGCGCCAACGATGTCGCCGCCAAATCGATGTGTTCGACCAAGTCGCCGCGAACGGCATTGCCGGCGATGCCGGGCCCGCGGACCACGAGCGGCACTCGCAGGCCCTCGTCGTACAGGAACTGCTTGCCCCGCCCGTGGCTGATGCCGTGATCGGTGAGGAAAAAGATCACGGTGTTGTCGAGCAACCCCTCGGCTGCGAGCCGACGACGCACCTCGCCGACTTGTTTGTCGGTGAATCGCACCGCATCCAGGTAATTCGCCCAATCGTCGAGGATTCCGGGCACTCGGGGATAGTAGGGCGGCAATGTCACCGATTGGGGATCGGTAAGGCTCGGCAAGAGCTTTTCCGCCCGTCGCCGCCAATTCTCGCCGTCCCGGTACTTTCCCCCGTGCAGTTGCACCTGGGCGAAAAACGGCTGACCCGGTTTCCGCGCCGACCAGTCGGCTCCGTCGTAAATCGGCGTTGGCCAGTCGAAGTTGTAGTCCGTCTTTCCCGGCGTCATCGGGCGCCCTTCCGCCCAGCTGTCGGCGATCGCTTCCGCCGGCTTTCCTTTGCCGCCCGGGGCGCGATCGGGCGGCGTTGGCCAACTGCCGTTGCACGTGAAGTAACCGGCTTGGCGGAACAACTCGGTGACCGGCGCCACCCCCTTGGGCAAGACGATGCGAACCTCGCCCCGGCCGCTGCGATGGTGCTGCGCGCCGATCGTGGTTTGATAATGGCCGGTGATCAACGCCGAGCGGGACGTGGAGCAGATCGGGGCCGTCACAAACGCGCGTTCGAACCGCGTGCCCTCCTTCGCCAACCGGTCCACTTCGGGCGTCGCGATCGTTTTTTCCCCATAGCAGGAAAAGTGGGCTGACATGTCTTCGACCAGGATCCAGACAATGTTCGGCCGAGCGGCTGCGGCGAGACGCGTGTCGCCCAGACAGGCGATGATCGCGGCGGACGCGGCCAGCAGCACGACGCCCCACGATCGAACATCCGCCAACCGGGTTGTCAATCGGGACGCGAACCGCGTTGCCAATTCGCCTATCGCGCCACGGGATCCGCAGCGCGCAAACGTCGCGTTTACCATAAGTCCGTTCCGCCTAGACAAGAATGGGAGATGGAAGAAGATGACCCGCGGTTCGAATCGCGGCGCCGCCGAGCAGCTTCAAGGGAAGTGTCGACAACGCCTGGATTATCCACGAACTTCGCCATCCACCAAGCCAGGTCCGAAAAACGGCCAAACCGCGACCGCGATTCGGGGTGAACCGTCCCAACCGACCCCACTCCGATCGCCGGTCGCCTCGTCCGAGTCGCTAGTAGTTCACCTGCAACTGGAACCGAGCCAATTGACCCTCGAATTGCTCGTACGATAGCGTGTTGGCGGTGCTGATCGCCCGCGTATTCGTGCGGTCCGTCAGCGTGTACATCCCGACCAGTTCAACATACTTCCCGATCTGCCACTCGACGCCAACCTCCAACTCGTCGATCTCCACGAACGGCGCGTTCCGTTCGGACTTGTATCCGCCTTTATAATAATTCCAGCGGATAAATGGCCAGATTTCGCCATAGCAGTCGGTCTTGACGCGATACATCGATTGGACGTAACCGCCGTAAAGCGGCCGGTCCACCACCGCAGTCTGGGTGTCGTTCAATCCCGGACCGCGTCCCACGTTCCACTCGGCCTGAAACCCGAACGGTTGCGGGTAGTAGACCAGAGTGCCACCCACCCGCTTGTCGATGATTCCATCCGCGTCGCCCGTCTCCAGCGTGCCCAAGGGCCGCACAGCCGGGCCGATGCCAAGCGGACTGATCGCCGACGAAAGCACGGTGTACATACCGGTGTATCCCTGGACGCCCAATTCCAGGATTTGGCCGTTGTGGAAGGTGATCGGCAACGTCAAGCGAGTGACCACATGCAGGCTGTCATTCTGTTCCCGAAACGAGCCGCCCTGGCCAGCGTAAGCGCCAACGCCGAAAACGCCATAGTTGCCCGACCCTTTCAGTCCCTCGTCCTGAATGTACTTAAAAGTCTCCTGGGCGAATTCGGGCGTCCAATAGTAAAAGACGCCCAAGTCGCGTTCATTCTTCACGGCGCTGTTAAACGCGTCGTTTCGGTCCAATGGCAGACGGTTCGAGCTGGATTGCATGTTTTCCCAGCCATACGGCACCTTGGATTGGCCAACACGAAAGCGATGGATCTTCGTTTTGTCGAGATGGATGTCGGCGTACCAATCGCGAATCTGCGTGAATTGGATCGCATCAACGCTCCCGTTGGGCGTCGACGCGAAGTCCGGTTGAAGGTAAAACGACACCCGTTCGGACATGTCGCCTTGGAAAATCAGCCGCGCCCGGCGGACGATAAACGTTTGGTTCACGCCAACCGAACTATCGCCGTTGTGGATCGCTGGAGCCGACCCGTCCGCTTCGTCGAGAATGCTGTTGAACCGAAACTGCGCGTAGCCGCGGACACTGTACTTCTCAAACCACTTCTTCGGCTTCGGCGGGTCTTGCAACGTGTCCAGGCTGTCCATCGCGTCCAAGCGGCTGGCGTTAATGAACTCGGAGGCCTCCCCAGCACCGTCTAGCGATTCGCCATCCAGCCGCGACAAGCCACCCTGAGTACCGCCCGGCCGCAACGCTTCCATGGCCGCCAGCCGTTCCTCCGTCGCCCGGAGCCGATTGAGCAGTTCTTCGAGCGACGCTTGGTCGGTCGACGCTGGCTCGGTCGACGCTACTCCGATGGAGGATTCCTCGACCAGTGACGAGGCCCGCCGAACCTGCGAGTCCAGGGTCGACGCCTCCGGCAGTCGCTCGAGCGATTGCCCCAAAAGCGAAACCGGGGGGATCAGCGTCGCGAGCCCCACGAACCCCGCCAGCCATGACATGACGAGCTGTTTTCGCAAGACCTGAAACGCTCGAAAGCGATTCAACCAACCATGCCACGCCAAGAGTTTGGTATTCATCGGTATCCGGAACAATAGAGCTGTGGAAGGGCTCGCCGAGGGGACAGTCGTGCTGCCATCCTTTTCCAACGCGGGGGCTGGCACTATCCGCAATTTCGACAAATCGGCGAATCTAGGAAAAGGCCGCAATTCAGGTATCGGAGGAAAAGGCGGCCCTGGATTATGAAGACATGATGAAGGCCGGGGCCGACATTGCCGGATCTAGCGACTGTGCGTCCCGCAGTGGCCACTACCCAACCCAACGCACGAAGCTCGGGCCAGTCGAGTCAGTTCTCGATCGCGTTCCGTTCGGCAAGCAATCACATCCGCCGAGCCGAGCCGACTCGCGGCGTCCAACAAAAGCGGTCCCAGCAGGCGGCGGACTCTTGCCCGTCCAGCAACTGAGTTAGAATCTGCGGTCAAACCCAGCGACTGGAACTGCGACGGTTGCTCGACGCGGCCCCCCCGCCTTCCGTACCACGCCTTCCGCACCATTCCCGCCCCAAGGATGTCCCGATGCGTTATCCACCCTCCCGTATTGCGCTTCTGGCCGACCACAAGCCTCTGACAGCGGCGATCGCCCTGCTGGCGGCGGGAATCTCGATGTTCACGGCGGCGCCAGGGTTTGCGGCGGACGCGTGGCCGCAGCTCCAGGGCGACGCGCTCCGATCGGGCAATGCGGCCCAGATCGTTCTGCCTCCGAAACTAGGGCTCGTCGGAGCGGTGGCCGCGACCGACGGCATCTACGCGGCGCCCGTCGCCGACGAACGGTCGGTTTATCTCGTCGACGGCGCCGGTGTCGTGCGCTGCATCGACCAGGCGACGCTCGCCGTGCGCTGGACCTTCGCGACCAAAGGCGGCACTGGCAATGTCAACAATGTGGCCGCGCCGGTCATCGCCGGCCCCTATCTGCACGTCGGCACCACGGCCGGTTACTACTACGTCTTGGATCGGGACCGCGGCACCGTGGTCCGCGAACTGGACGTGCAAGAGCCGATTTTTTCGTCGCCGGCGGCGAGCGATGGCCGCGTTTATTTCGCGACCCTGGGCGCGCGTGTACACGCCGTCGAGGCGAACGGGACGCCCGTCTGGACCTGGGACTTCGTCACCGAAGTGATCAAGTTCACCGGCAATCGCTGGAGCGGCGTCGATTGGCTCCGCGAACGTCCCAACCGCGTCACGTGGCGCGACCACTTCGTCTGTTCCCGCGACCTGTGTCTGGTGGGAAAGACGCTCGTCGTGCCGGCTGGCGGCCGCACCGTCTTTCTGGACGACGCCGGCACCGCGCCGCGACTGCGAGTCGTCGGCGAGATTCCCGCCTACGATGGCGCCGAATTCCCCGCCACATTCGGCCAAAGCGCCGACGCGGCCGGTAACGTCTACGTCCAATGGCATCGCCGCGACAACGCGGGCCGAGTCGAAATCCTGCGGCTCGACGGCGACAAGCTGCAAACCGACATCGTGCCAGGCACCCAAACCGCGATCCATCTTCCGGGATTGCTCGGCTTCGCGCCGGTCAGCGTCCGCGACGGCGACATCTACCGCGTGCGACCCGAAAACGGCTTGGGCCTTTGCCGTCACCGGTTGGGCCAGGAGAAGCCCGACGTCCTCCATCCGGCCCCCGCGATCAGCCCGCCGCTCGTCACCCGCGACCATGTCGTCTACGGCGGACTCGACGGACAACTGCACGTCGTCCCAATTCAAAAGGGCGGCGCCGCCAGCCCGCTCAAAGCCTATTCGCTGGCGACGGGCGGACGGGCGACGATCACCGCGCCGCTGGCGGTGGCGGGCGGCCGGGTCTTTGTTCCCAGCGAGGACGGCTATTTGTATGTGTTCGGGGCCGACGGCCAAGAGTCGGCGCCGACGCAAGATCTCGGCGTGACGCGCATCCGCAGTCCGCTCACCGGACCGCTCGCGGCCGCCCGCTATGATTGGTACACCAACTATGGCGACTTTGGCTCGACGAACGCCAACACGCAGGACTTGAAGCCCGCGTTGCGGATGCGGTGGGCGAGGCGGCTGGAAGGCACGATCAAGCATCTGCCAGTTTGCGGTGGCGGTCGGCTGTACACGCACACCGCCGAGGGGCAGATTATCGCGGTGGAACAGGACACCGGCCGGCTGCTGTGGCGCCGTTATTTTCCGGACGTTTATCTTTCCTTCACGTCGCCTCTCTATCACGACGGCAAGCTGTTGGTGCCGCAAGCGGGCATGAAACGCTCGCTGATCCGCTGCCTGGACGCCGCCACTGGCGAACTGCTCTGGGAGGCTCCGTTCAGCGGCTCGCCGAGCTGGAGTCGCCAATTTCCACCCGTGGTCCATGGACGCTTGGCGATCTACGCGTCGGGCTCGGGCCAATACGCGCCGCAGGGCACCGAAAAGCCGTTCACCTTCAAGGGAGTGCCCCAGCCGGCGGGCGACGGAACGGAAGTGATGAGCTGGATCTATTCGAACGACAATCCGTACTATCCGAAAGACAACCGGCCACTCATTTGGGCTTGGGACATCGGTACCGGCAAACTCGTTTGGCAAAAGGATTTTTCCGAACATGGACGAGGAGGCAACGATTGCGGCATCTGCCTCTTGGACGGCAAACTGTTCTATTCGACGTTCTTTGGGTACTCGGCGAGCCAACGGGCACGGCGCGGGTTGCCGCCCGAAAACAACGGGTTGACCGCCTGTCTCGATCCGAACACCGGCGATGTGGTCTGGCTGACGCACAAATACCACGTTACCGCCAAATGCACGCTCACCGGCAAGGATGGCCGCATTTACATCGGCGGCTTCAATCCGGCCCGCGAAGACACGAAAGACCGGTTCGTCTGGTGCTTGAACGCCAAGGATGGCTCGCTGGTCTGGCAGTCCGACGCCGTTACCTCGGCGCTGAACGTGGTCACGGTTGGCGATAAATTCATCTTCTCGAACGCGCTCCGCGGCCGCGGCAACGTTTTCGACCGCGAAACGGGCAAAGTCATCGGCGGCGTCGACCATAATTACGCCTGTTGCCGCTTCACGATGTCCGGCTCGTTCATCCTCGGCGCCAACATGGACATGATCGATCTGGCCGACAACAGCCGGCTGGTGTCGACCGGCCCCGCGATCGATTCCCGCGAATGCCTGGGCGCCGTGGTGTCGAACGGACGCGTGTTCTACGCGTCGCAGGCGAGCGGCATCATTGTGTCGCAGAGCTACGGCGAGGAAGCGAAACGTTTGCCCGCGCTGTGGGAACGTCCGTAAAGGGAAAGTCCATCGATATCGCGAGCGTAAATCAAGCGATCACGAGAAGAAGACCACCCACGTAACAACCGTCGACGTTTCAACGAAAAGTGAACTCCGACATGTGGCGACGCAATACACCATGGCGAGTCTTGTTGTGGCTCGCTGTGCTGGGAATCTTCGCGGCTGAAGGCGGTCGCGGCATTGGTCGAGCGCACCGCGCCATGGCGGCCGATTGGCCCATGTGGCGTTGTGACGCGCAGCGCAGCGGAGCGACTCCGGCGGACCTGCCCGCGCGACTGTCGCCGGCATGGTCCATCGAGTTGCCCGAACTGCGGCCCGCATGGCCGGACCAAGCGAAGATGCAGTTGGACAGCGTTTACGAACCGGTGGTCGCCGGCCAGCGGCTGTTCGTCGGCTCTTCGCACGACGACAGCTTGACCGCCTACGATACGCGGACAGGCCGCGAATTGTGGCGGTTCTACGCCAACGGGCCGATCCGGTTCGCGCCGGTGGCCTGGGGCGAACGCGTTTGTGTGGCGTCCGACGACGGCTATTTGTATTGCGTGAACTCCGCCGATGGCCGAGTGGTATGGAAATTCCGAGGCGGTCCCTCCGAGCGGCGGATTCTGGGCAATGAGCGGTTGATTTCAACGTGGCCCGCCCGCGGCGCCCCGGTGCTCGCCGATGGCGTCGTCTATTTCGCCGCCGGCATTTGGCCCTTCATGGGCGTGTTTCTCCACGCGGTGGACGCGGAGACCGGCCGAGCCGTCTGGACCAATGACGGCGATGGCTCGATGTATATCAAGCAGCCACACAATGCCGACTCGTTCGCCGGCGTCGCGCCGCAAGGTCCGCTGGTCGCGATCGGTTCGAAATTGCTCGTGCCCGGCGGCCGGTCGGTCCCGGCTTGTTACGAACGCGCGACAGGCGCCTTCCAATACTATCAATTGGCGGAGAACGGTAAGAAAGGCGGCGGGTCGCTCGTCGCAGCCGCCGAGTCCGTCATTTTCAACGGCGGGGCCGCGTTCGAGTTGGCCACCGAAAAGTATCTCGGCACGATTGGAAGTCTGTTCACAGTCGCCGAGGGCCGCCTCTACGACGCGGGCGGGGACGACTTGCGGGTCCGCGATCTAGCCAGTTCCAAGTTGGAAACGGTGGAGACTATCGATCGCAAAGGCGTCAAGTCGACAACGACCAAATGGGTGCTGCGGGAAATCGCCGAGATCGATGTGCCGCCGCTCACCGCCTTGATCAAAGCCGGCTCGCGGCTGTACGGCGCGACCGCGGGCAGCGTGTTGGCGATCGAAGCGCCCGATGGACCTCGGGCTGGAAAGGGTAAACAACCGGCGATCGCCTGGAAGGCGCCCCTGGCCGGTGAAGTCGCCAGTCTGGTCGCGGCGGACGATCGGCTGTTCGCTGTCACTCGAGCCGGCCGTATCGTCTGCTTCGCGGAAGACTCAAAGCCAGCAGCCGGTGCCTCGGCCAGTTCGACCGCCGCGTCCGCTGGCACTCGGGCTGTCGGCACTCTGGCTGTCGGCACTGTGTCTACTGGAACCGCGTCGGCCGTTGAACGGGTGGCGGTCGCTGATCCAGATGGGGACGCGGTCGCCACGGCCGTGCTGCCCGATTCGATGAAGAAAACGGAAGGCTACGCGCTTGCGTGGGGTGTCGATTCTGGACGGAGGGTGCTCGAGCAAGCGCTGGCGGCGGTCACCAGCGGAACGCTGCGGTGGGTCGTGGTGGAACCGGACGCGGAGCGGGCGCACGCGTTCCGGGCCGAGTTGCGGCGACGTTCCATCCCCGCTGCGCGGATGGCTGTGTTGGCCGCCGATGCGGCGACGGCGCGATCCCTTCCGCCCTATTTCGCCAGCGTCGCGGTGGCGGTCGATGGGCCCGCCCTGGAAGAGCGGGACGCGGTCGGTCTCCTCGCCGCGATCTTTCAAACTTTGCGGCCTTATGGCGGATCGGCTTATCTGGGGAACGCGGTTTCACTGCGAACGGAACTGGAGCGAGTGGCCCGCCAAGAGTCGCTGGAACGGTGCGAATTCGCAGCCGATGGCGAATGGCTGGTGATGACGCGCGTCGGCGCGTTGCCGGGCAGCGCGAACTGGACGCACGAGCACGCCGATGCGGCCAATTCGCGGGTTTCCAAAGACACTCGCGTTAAGGCCCCGTTGGGATTGCTCTGGTTCGGCGGCTCGACGAACGACGGCATCCTGCCCCGTCACGGCCATGGACCGCAACCGCAGGTCGTCGACGGCCGGCTGTTCATCGAAGGTATCGATCTGCTCCGCGCCATGGACATCTATACGGGCCGAGTGCTCTGGTCGACACCGCTTCCCGGCATTGGCGAACTCTATAACAACACCTTGCACCAACCGGGCGCCAACGCGAGCGGTTCGAATTATGTCGCCACGCCGGACGGTGTGTATGTCGCCTATCGGGACGCTTGCCTGCGGATCGATCCGGCCACGGGCCGCACGCTTGGCAAGTTCCAGTTGCCGCCCGCCGTAGCTGGCGGCCCCGCGCCGCTTTGGGGCTACCTGAATGTCTACGAGGACTATCTGATCGGCGGCGCGGAACCGGTGTTCGACGCGAGTTTACTGGCCCGCGCCGTCCAGTCGAACAAGTCCGCAGATGGCAAAGGCGACGCTAAAGGAGATGGCAAGAGCGACAGCGACGACGATCGCAAACCGGAACGCGGCAGTTCTTCGAGCGGAAGTTCTTCGAGCACCAGTTCGTCGAGCACCAGTTCGTCGAGCACCAGTTCGTCGAGCACCAGTTCGTCGAGCACCGGTTCGTCGAGCGGCGCCAA
>JBIKVL010000902.1:0-2721 GCA_044356875.1 Pirellulaceae bacterium
AGCGCCGTTGGCCGTGCTGTTGCTCGCCACGCTCTCGCTATGGCTGACCTATGGCGTCTGCCTGTTGGCCCGCCGTTCTGGCCCGGACATCTTGGCGATCGCCATCGAAGTCGTGTTGCGGAATGGCAACCTGGCGTTGCTGCTGCAGGCGTCGCTCTTGGTACACCCCAGCGGCCTATCGCAGTCGCCGAGCGAATTGGCGGCGAATGGGGCCAGCGTCGCGATGGCGGCGGGAGCCCCGATAGCGGTGGGGGCCCCGACGGCGGCGGGCGCTTTGTATGCGATCCTGGTGTATGTCTGCGTTTCGCTGGGAATCGCCGGGGTGGAAGTAGCCGCGCACCGGGCCGCGTCCGGGGTGATTTACGGTCGCGCAGCTGGGGTGCGAACCGGGACTTGAGACGGTACAACAACCGCTTTCCTCTTGGAGCGGTTTTCATCATGGTCAACGTCTATGGCTACGGCGCGGCGGGTGACGGGAAGACAGACGACACGGACGCGCTGCAGCATGCCTTAGAGTCAGGCGACGGCGTGCTGCGGCTCAATAAGGGCACCTACCGGATCACTCGTCCGCTGGTGCTGGACCTGGGCAAGCAAGGCTACGGCGGAGTGCGGGGCGAATCCGGCGCCTCGCGGATCGTGATGGCCGGCCCCGGTCCGGCGCTGCGAATCGTTGGCGACCACCAAGGCTCCGCCCTGCCCCGCTCCGTGCAGCCGCACACGTGGGACAAGGAGCGGCTGCCGATCGTCACGGCGGTCGAGATCGTCGGCGAACACCCGGACGCGGTCGGGATCGAACTGCGACGCACGATGAAGTGCGTCATCGCCCAGGTGCTGGTGCGCCAATGCAAATACGGCATCCATTTGGTGGAACGCAATCGCGATTTCATCCTGGCTGACTCGCACCTGTACGACAACCGCGAGATCGGACTGTTCTTCGACGAGTGCAACTTGCATCAAATCATCGTTCACGGCAACCACATCAGCTGGAACAAAGTGGCCGGCATCAAGTCGCTCAACGGCGACGTCCACAACCTGCAAATCGTTGGGAACGACATCGAATACAACAACATCACGGCCGGCAATTCGGGACCGCGCCAAGCCGATCCAGCCATGCTTGCCGCGCATCACGGCGGGGCTGAAATCTGGTTCGAGACTCCGCTGGGCGTCATCAGCGAGGTCACCATCAGCGGCAACACGATCCAAGCCACCGTGCAGCCAGGCGGCGCGAACATTCGCGTGGTTGGAGCGCCAGTCGAGCGTCCCCGCTCAGCCGAGGACGACCCGCGAGCCGTTCCCGACACGGCCCATTTGATCAACATCACCGGCAATGTGCTCGGCAGCCAATTCCGCGCGGTCGACCTGCGGCACGCCTCGCGAATCACGATCGCCGGCAACTCGATCTACGACTCGGCCGACCTTTCGATCCACGCCAGCCACTGCCGCGGCTTGGCGATCGGAGCCAACGCGTTCGGTTGGCGCTGCGTCGACTCGGAGCCGCCTAAGGACGGGCTGCTGTTCGAGGATTGCGACAACATCGCCGTCAGCGGCTTGGCCGCCGAACGCTTCTGCGCCGGCTCGCCCGCCGCCGGAGCGGCTGTCACCTTTCGCCGCTGCCGCGATTCCAGCCTCTCCGATTCGCATATACTCGACCCGCTCCACCGCGGCGTGGAACTGGAAGATTGCGTCCGTTGCCGCGTGGTCCACAACACGATCGTCGACCGCCGCCAGAAAAAACTCATGGCGCAGGCAATCCGGGTGCGAGGCGCCAGCCGCGACAACATCGTCGCCGACAACCTCGTCGGCGGCGCCCAAGGCGAGCCGATTCAAGCCGATCCCGACACCGCGGACGTTCGCGACAACCGAGTGGCGGCGAGCCTTTGACGATGATGTTCGCGACCTTCGCGACGTTCAAGCCATTCAGATCGTTCAATCCGTTCCAATTCAAACATTCGCAAGAGAAGGAGAGTTTGGGATGAAGGACAGCAGTCAAGCGTCGCAATTGGGTCATCGTTGGCGAACACGCACGACAAACCGCCGCGAGTTTCTCGGGAGAGCCATCGCCGGATCGGCGGCCATGGCTGGCGGAAGCGCCGTCGCGGGGGCTTGCCAAGCGGCGCTTGCGGCCGATCCGAAGACGGCGACGGCCGCCGTTGGCGACGCGATCTGCTTCTACGTCATTGGCGACACGCATTACTTGGCGGATCGCGAGCAACCGACGATGCTTGATCCCCGCGCCGGCGAGATCTGCGGAAAACTGGTCGACACGCTGAATCAGTTGCCTGGCACGGAGATTCCCGAATCAGCCGGTGGCGGGCAGGTCGGCCAGCCACGCGGCGTCATCCATGCGGGCGATGTCATCGACACGGGCGATAAACAGGGCGGCGTGACGGGCGAGATGCAGCGGACTGAATGGGCGGCGTTCGTGCGTGATTACGGACTGACGGGCCGAGACGGGCGGCTCAAAATGCCGGTGTACGAGGTATGGGGAAACCACGATTCGCCCCACGGTAAGGGCCATGCGCTTGACCAAATCGCGGTGCGAAACAAGACCCGGCCGGATGTCGAGCATGTCTCGGCCAACGGCTTGCATTATTCCTGGAACTGGGGACCGGCCCACTTTGTCAATCTCGGGCTGATCGTGGGTGGCGATCGCTCAGTGGCCCGCCGCCGCCGCTATGCGGCGCTTGATAGCCTCGATTTCCTCGTCGCCGACCTGAAGGA
>JBIKVL010000065.1:0-9887 GCA_044356875.1 Pirellulaceae bacterium
CATCTCGGGCATCGACGAAAAAGCGGCGCGTCCCCCGAAGTCTTAGGGGCGACCGAAAAACAAACTTCCCCAAAGAGAAGCGGCGAATAAAACGAACCTCTTGAATCCACATTAACACTAGTCGAATGCGATTAGTGCTAACCGATGAGGCGACTTGCGAGATTGAGACGGAGCCGCCAGTCTGACCTGCCCCTTCAGGAGGACGGACGTGCGGGGTTGGCCGTTAAACCAGGGCGGCGCTCTGCGGCTATGCCGCGTCGCTCTGCCCTGGGCTAACCTGTTTTGCCCCTACTGGGCAGGGCGATTTCTAGACGCATGGCTGGATTCTGCGGGGTTGGTGGTTCTTCGGGCCCCCGCCGACGTGATCCGACCGTCCTCACGCCCCGAAGGGGTGAACCAATTCAGAAGCTGCCTTGGTAGACCGGCCAAAATGCAAGAACGGGCGCTCCTGGCTACGAAACGCGAGTAGCTAGACGCGAGATCCGTTCTGTTCGACATGCCGTTAGGGAAGTCATTTATCGGTCGCCCCTAAAGTGACCAACCTCCCCATTCAGATTCCGTTTTTCTGCGTGTTTCGTTCACTGGGCGTTTTGCGATATGGCGGCGATCACTTGGATTCCAATACCGATGGCATTGCAAACCACGCCGATGCACACCGCGATGATCAACCACTTCTTCGCGTTGGCGGATGCCTCCATGGCGCCTTGGTAGTTGCCGGCGGCGACGAGCCCATTGACCTTCGCTGCGTAAACGATCGCGGGAATCGCGAACAATCCACCGCAGCAAATGAGTGAAACGATCGACTCGACCAACCAATTCTTGATCGGTCCCGGCGGCGGGCCGCCGCCATAGCCGCCCATGTTTGGCGAGGCGTAAGGATTTTGGGTGGGCGGACCAGATTGCAGCGGCGGTAGTTGGCTCACGGAAAACCTCCGGAAACGGATCGGCGAATACTGAGCGGCGGACGGCCACGGCAACCGTCAGCAGATTGGCCCGCAAGAATACGGCAGAAATGCTTCAAATCAACGGGGGCGATGCTCGGAAAGCGTGTTTTTTACGATCACAGGCGAAAATTTTCCGCCGGAACAGAAAGCAGACACGCTCCAACTGGCGTCTTCGAGCCACTCCCAGGGATCGCCGCCGATTCCGGCGGGTCCGCGCAGCGCGACGAAATCGGCTCGCCGCCCCACCGTGAGCTCGCCCCGATCGTCCAGCCCCATCGCCTGCGCGGCGTCACAGGTCGCCATTCGCAGCAGCGCGGCGCGGTCCACCTCGGGATGGCGCGACGCTACCCACCGCAGCTCGGACAAGAAGTCCAAGTCCGGATTGGTGGCGCGGGAATCGGTCCCGAGCACTACCCGCACGCCCGCCGCCAGCATTTCCGCCAACGGGTAACGCGTCGGTACGAAGCGCGCGTGGGTCCGGGGACAGTACGCGACGCTCAACCGGTCCCGCCATTCCGCCAAGCGTGCCCAATCCGGCGGCGCGAGGAAGTTGCCGTGGACGACGAGCGCCCGCCAAGCGGTCGCCAGCCGCTGAAGGTAGTCGCCCGGCGTCAGCCCGCGCGGCAGCGCCGCCGAATCCCAGGCGTCAAACTCCCGCAAAGTCTCCACCAACGCCCCACTGTGCGATCGCAGCAGCTCCAATTCGTCCCAAGACTCGGCCAAGTGCATGGCTAGCGGCACTCGATGGTCGTGGGAAAGCTGGCAGGCCCCCGCCAACAAATCGGGATGCACGGTGTACGGCGCATGGGGACTAAGCCCCGCGTGCCATCCAACCGACGATGCCGCGTTAACGCGGGACGCGTCGCGACTGGCGGCGGCGCGATCCAAGTGGGTTTTCGCGAGCATCATTAAGGGCTCGACCCGGGAACGGGCCAGTCCCAACAGTTCCAGGAACACAATCGATTCGGGCGGACCGTCGAGCGTTTCGTCGGGCCAGTCCGGCCGCGCGATCTCACCGACGGTGGCGACGCCGGACCGGGAGAGCTCGGCCAGTCCCGCGGTCACGCCAGCCCGCCGTTCGTCCCGCAGCGACTCCGCGGAGCGTTCTCTTGCCGCCGCCCGCCGCGTGGCGATCAAGTCGTGGAGCCACTCGGAAAAAGGGACGGGGTCGACGAACGGGGGCGTGGGCGTGGCAAGCGTCCCGAACTCCAGATGCGTATGGGCGTTGACGAATCCGGGCACGACCACGCAGTCGCCGAAATCCCGATCCGTGGGGCCGCCATCATCCGGTTCGACCGCGACCAGACGCGAATCGGCGACCACGATTCGCATGTTCCGCCGCGGCGGAGCGTTTCCGTCGAGCAACCATCCGGCCCGCGCCGTCCAGGTCCGCGCTGTCCAGGTCCGCGTGTCACTCATCGCTTGCGTGCGCGGCCCTTGCCGCGTTCCAACAGCCACACGACGCTGGCGGCCAGCACCAAGCCGCCCGCCACGACCGCTGAATGGAAACGATAGCCGTCCGCGCCAAAGCTCGCCACCCGCGCCAACCAGGGATTGGCGTCGACAGCCGCCGGGAACCAGTCCTGGACCGTCAGTCCAATCGACAATTGCAAACCGTTATGCAGGGCATGGAGCAGCATTCCCGGCCAGACGCTGCCGGCGCGGATCGCGACATAGCCCAACAGCACCCCGAGCGCGGCGGCCGTCAGCGACTGTTGAATCAATCCGTGGATCGCGCCGAAGAACGCGCTGCTCAGCAAGATCGCCATCCAGTCGGAACCACGCGAGCGGAAGCCGTTCAAAATGAAGCCGCGAAAGGCGACCTCCTCGCAGACGGCTGGCACGAACGCGAGCACAAGCAGGACGTTCACGAGCGACGGAGCGGCGGCGAACAAGCTCTCCAACCGCCGCATCTGATCCATCAACTCGGGACTAAGCGGATAGAGAAAACGGACAAACCGGCCCAGTTCTTGGCACGCCGGATGAATGGCCACCGCGAGAACCACCATCGCGGGCCAGACATACCAACGCGGGGCTCGAAGTCCAATCGCGGCGGTCGGGCTTCGGGTTAATAAGAGCGTCATCAACAAGGCGGGAGCCAACACAAATCCCAAGAGGCCGTTCGACGTGGAATTCGCGAACATCTCCCAGCTTTTAGGCGTCGCGGGCGCCGCCACGGTCGCGAAGAACCGGAGCACCATCAGGATCACAGCGCACAGCATGGCTTGGCCATAGGTCGGCCGCAATTCGCGGTCGCGAATCACCTGCCGCAATAGCAGCCAGAGATTCCACCGCTCGCTTTCGCGGAACAGCACCGACTCGTTGTTGAACTGGTCGATCGTCCAACGGATGGCGAACAGGCTGCCCAGTGCCACGATGAGCAAGACCGGAGGCACGGCGGCGATGGCGGCGAGGTAACGACCTTCGATCAACGCCCTCGCGAGCAGCATCGGACCGGTGACGGGAATCAAACTGCTTCCGGGCGTCAGTTCCGATCCCGGCAACATCGGCAGGAGCATCAATGGCAGCATCACCAGCAAGAGCGGCATCAAATAGTATTGGCCCTCCTTGGAGCTGCGTGCCAAGGAAGCCACCGCGAGCGACAGCGCGCTGAAGAACGCCGAGACCGGGACCAGCGTAACGATCAACCAGCCGATCGCCGACAATGGCGGCGTTCCAAGTTGCGCTGCCAAGCCACCACTTTCGCCCATCTGGCCGACGAGAATTCGAGCGGTCAACGCCATGGAAACCAGGTTGCAGAGCGCCGTGAACACACTGAACAGCGTGACGGTCAGGAATTTTCCCCAGACAATCTCTCCCCGCGACGCGGGACTGCTGAGGAGCGTTTCCAAAGTGCCGCGTTCCTTCTCGCCAGCGCACAGGTCGACGGCCGGATAGAAGGCCCCCGTCAGCGCCCAGATCAACGCCACGAACGGCAAGAGACGCGACCAAACAAACGCCTCCCGACGTCCCTTGTCGCTCAGGTCGATCGATTCCAGCGGCAACGGCCGGGCCAGCACGGCAGGCACTCCACGTTCCGTCAGGCTCCGCGCGAACACCGCTTGCAGCCACCGCCCCACAATCGCTTCCACGCGGCGAGCGGCGATGCGGGACTTGTCCGAAGACGCGTCGAAGAGCAGCCGCGGCCCCGCCATTGGCGATGCGGAAGCGGTTCCCGCCGAATCGCCAGTCGCCAACCCGTCAAAAGCGGGAATGATCAGTACGGCGTCGCAATCGCCGCTGCCAATCCATGCCCGAACCACCCCGTTGCCGCTCCCACTCGGGTCGCCATCGACAGGCTCGCCACCGACAGGCTCGCCACCGACAGCGGAGCCACCGCCAGGGGAGGAGCCGCCCTCAGGGGAGCCGATCGGCTGTCGTTCGAAGCCCTGAGGTAGTTCGTCCGCCGAGCCGCGTTGCACGCTCGTCAACGACCGCTCCGACCGAGAAGCCCACTGTCCGTGAAAACCGTCGCCATCGAGCAGCGCGGGGTCGGCGGGAAGGCGCTCGGCACCGAGGATTCGGATGGTGGTGGAGTGCTCCCGCGTGAACTGGGCGATCTGCAGGAAACTGGCGCCGAGGAGCGGATAGAGCACGAGGGGCAGCGCAAGGATCGTCATGAGCGTCCGCCGATCGCGCAACTGGTCGCGGACTTCGCGCACAAAAATCAGTCGGACATTCGACCAGAGCATGAATCCACCTTGCCGCTATTCACCGGTCGCCGATCGTGGCGAGTCGTGCCGCGACAACAACCCAAAAAAGGTTTCCTCGAGATCAGGGCCGCCATGCCGTTCAAGCAACTCGGGGAGGCTGCCCTCGGCCAGGATCCGCCCGCGGTGCATGATCGCGATCCGATCACAGAGCCGCTCCGCCTCCCGCATGATGTGCGTGCTGAAAACAACGCACTTTCCCTGGTCGCGGAGTTCGAGCACGGTGCGGAGCAGCGCCCGAGCGACCATCACGTCCAAGCCCAATGTCGCCTCGTCGAAAATGAGCACGGGAGGTTCGTGGACAAGCGCCCGCGCGATCGACACTTTTTGGCGCATGCCGGTCGACATTTTGCCGCCCAGCACGTCGCGGATCTCCCCCATGCCGAGACGTTCGAAGAGCCGTTCCATGCGGGGCCGTAGCACGTCGTCCGGGAGCGCGAACAACCGCCCAAAATACTCGACCATTTCCCAGGCCGTCATGCGATCGTAAACGGCCGTGTTGTTGGAAACGAAGCCGATCTGGCGCCTTACTTGAGTGGCTTCCAAGGCCACATCGAAACCGTTGACCGTGACTTGTCCCGACGTCGGCTTCAGGACCGTGCTGAGTATCCGCAGAGCGGTTGTCTTGCCGGCGCCATTCGGGCCCAGCAAGCCAAAAATCTGGCCAGGCTTCGCTTCGAACGACACATGATCGAGCGCCACGTGCGGACCGCGTCCCAGATCGGCATACGATTTCGTCACTTCCCGCGCTCGGATCATGCCACCGCCATCCCTACGAGACGAAAGCCCGGTTTTATATATCACGGAACCCCGAAGACTTGATGGAAAAACGCCGCTTCGGCCGCGCCATACGCAAAAACCCCAGAGGAGAACGCGGGTCGCAGCGATCCGAGCGATCGAGATGTCGGCGCCGGTCGAATTCGCGGCGGCCGGTCGCATCGGTTCCAGCGAAGACAACGGATGCGAACGGGCACTCGCCACAACGCGGACGATTCACCGAACCGTCCAAAACCTTGCAGGCGCCACACGCGTCATGACCGTCGGGACATCAAATGCTCGAAGCACCAAGGTCGATAACCCACTTAGGGGTCTTGTCGTCCACGACTGCCCCCAGCAACGCGACCTCGGTTGGCCGCGACGGAACCCGGGAACGAGACACGCTCATGAAGTTCCGAAAACCATTGCGTCCAACGCACTGCCTTTCCGACATCTATGGGGCAGGACACGTTTACACAGCGCGAGTATCCGATCAGATGGCGACCTGGGTTGGCGGACGCGACGACTTCGCCAGCGGACAAGCACTCATTGTCGCCGGTTCGACTCCCACGATCTGCGCGGCCAGCGTTACGACGGCGGCGGGCATCTCGCTGCTCGAAGACGCAGGACTCCCCAGCGAGTCCCCCGTGCGGGTTTACCACGACGTGAATGGTTACGGAGAACGGCTTCGGGAAGCGGCGGCGCGGTCCGAGCGGATCGTGACAAAACACCTGCATTCGCCTGCCGAAGTGCCGGAATCCGCCAGTTGGATTTCCCGGAAACTGTTGGCGTGGCTTAATAACAAGGCGAATTTGGGAGCCTTGGTTCCCATCGAAGGCACGCCACGCCGCCAGTTGGTCGCCAAGTCCGAACTGGAACGGCGAGCGTGGCGCGAGGGCGACATGCCCGTCGTGTTGAAAGTTCCCAGCGACCTGCCCAACGGCGCTGGCAAAGCGGTCGCTCTCTGCCGCACTTCCGCCCAATTAACGCACGCCCTACGCCGCTTCGCGGACGCCGCGGAATTGGTCGTCGAAGAGTACCTAGACATAAAAAACAACTGGTGCCTGAACTACGCGACCCTGGACGGCGAAGTGGTTTTCCTCGGTGGCTCCGAACAAATCGTGGACGCGGCCGGCGCCTACTTGGGAAACTGGCTGGCTCCCAACTCCCAGCCGCCGCCCAACGCGATCGCCCTGGGACGCGCGGTGATGGACCAAGCGGTCACCCTGGGGTTTCGAGGCATCGCCGGCTTCGACATGGGTGTGCTTGGCGACGGCTCCGTCAAGGTATTCGACCTGAACTTCCGTCCCAACGGCAGCACGCCCGCCATTCTGCTTCTGCCCGCCCTGGTCGACGCTATCGGATCGAACTGGTGCGGTCGCCTCGCCACGTGGACCGCCGCCAACGCCAAGACTCCGTGGGTCGATACGGCCCGCGCCGCGACAAGGCTGGGATGGCTTCTGCCGCTAGCCACCCAAGAACCGGCGGACGGCAAAACCTCGGCTCGTTTTCGGGGCGTTTTGATTGGCGAAACCCGCGAGCAAGTCGAGGCACGGAACCACTGGCTCGAGCGCCAGGGACTTCACCGTTGCGACGGCGAAACGGCGGCCCACCTCGCGCGAGCGGCGGCATAACGCGGCGGCATAATGCGGCGGCATGACGCGGCCGCATAACGCCCGTGACGCTTCAGCGGCAGCAAGGATGTGGAAGCAAGGACGCAGAAGCAAGGACGCGGCAATTAGGACGCGGCAATAAGGCTGCGGCAGCAAGGACGTAAGAAATGGCACTTTCCTTGGCCCAATCCGTGTGGTCGACGCTCAAGCAGGGCTTCGGCGGCGGCCGCTGCGAGTGGCGACTGGATCCGCCACGGCTGGAACGGCCGGCAGGCCGTTATCGAGTCGTGATGGAATGGGCCGGGGCGCCGATTTGGTTCGAATCGAACTCCGAACCGCTGACTCCCGCGCCCGAATCGCTCGCGAGCATCGCCCTGATTCCCGCCTTGCGTTCGAACGCCCGCATTGATTCGTCATTGACATTGGACCCCGAGTGGCTAGCCAACTCGAAGACGCTCGCCGAGACTTTCGCCCAGTGGTGGAACTACGCGACCGACCGGATCGAACTGGGAAGTCCCTCCCTGGCGCTTACGGATCCGCCCCAAGAGCGCCACACCGGTTTGTTCTTCACGGGCGGCGTCGACTCGTTACATTCGCTTCTGCGGTCCTCCGAACCGATTCAACGCCTCGTGTTCGTCCATGGCTTTGATGTTCCCTTGTCCGACCATCGGCGGGCCGCGGACATTTCCTCCATGTTGCGGGAAGTCGCGGCCGCGACGAATACGCAGCCGATCTTCTTGGCGACCAACCTCCGCGAACATCCCCTTTTTTCGCGGGCCTCATGGGAACACACCCACGGAGCGGCCCTGTTCGCGGTGGGCCATCTGCTAAGCCATTCGCTCAACAGGGTCGTCATCGCGTCCAGTTTTTCCCGAGCGTGCGAGCATCCTTGGGGCAGCCACTGGCGCACCGATCCACTGTGGTCGACGCGGTTGCTCCGCATTGTCCATGACGCCCCCGACCTGGCGCGCTGGGACAAAGTGGAACAAATCGCGCGCGAACGGCTTGTTCAAAAACACCTGCGGGTGTGTTGGCAAAACTCTTCGAAGACGGGCAATTGCTCGCGCTGCGAAAAGTGTTTGCGCACGATGTCCTTGTTGGCCATCCACGGGAATCTGGACCAATACGAGACATTCGACCGAAGCGTTCCACTGCCGAACGCCATCGATCGACTGCCCTCCATACCGCGGCGATTAATACCCCGTTGGCAACTCATCGGCGAGCGGCAACCCTCCGCGAATACCCGCCAGGCGATCGACCGCCTGATCCAGCGGAGCCAGCCGTCACGGCTGCAGGCGACGCCAGAATGAGTGCGGAGGTTGCTCGCGGGTCTGGTAGCGGCGGAGGTAGTCGGCAAGAGCCTTGTCCGCGGCGAACGGGTCGTCAATCGCGCGATGCGTCCGCGGCTCGTCGAGCGCTGGACGAGCCCCTGTAACTTCCGCCGCGGCTGGCGACTCCAGGGCACTGGAGTACGGATACGAGGCCATCGCGCGATACGGGAGCGGTTCGACCGTTTGTCCGTACACCGTGTGGATATCGGCGTCTTTGTCCCAGCCGACGTTGTGCAGGAGAAAATCACGGCGCCAGCCAGTCGGAATCGGTGGACCGGCGTCGAACACCAACGCCATCTCGTCCCCTGCCCCCATCACCACCATTCGGTCGTCCCACGCCTCGAGCAATTCACGCACCTCGCCATACCGTGTAAACCGTCCCCGCATCGGAGCCCACTTCGGCGCCGGGTCAAACCGGTCGTAGTCGTAGCGATCCGGCGAAGCGGACGTCGGCCGGGGAAGCGGCTGGGAAAAGCCCCGGTACCGGAGGTCGGCGGAACGCAATTCCAGCCGCGTCTCCCGCACCTCCGCCGGCGCCTCGTCCACCGTGAAGAACACCTCGTCCCAACGCAACTCGGCGGTCGTCATCAGGCGTAGCCGAGCGTCATTCGCGGGCAGTACGCCCGTCAAATCGATGGCGATCGTCTTCGTCTTGCCCCCCGGAAAACCGGTGAAGCCGATCGCCTCCCGCCAACCATCCGCGCCGTCGGGAACCCAGAGCGACGGCGGCCTGGGACCGTCCAGCACCGGATCCTGCGACAGGCCCACGTTCAGCGAAGTGTCGGTCGGATAAATCCAGCCCGTTAGGAACAACGTCACCGTTCGCGGTTTGTCGAGCTTCCCCGGATCGAGGTTATCCGGATCGAGCTTCTCTGGGTCGAGGTTTCCCAGGTCGAGTTCCAGGAAGTGCGGCTCGGCGAGCCCCTGCCGGAACGTGCGGTCGTAACACTGGGCGTACCGCTCGTCGCGTTTCGCCACCAAGTCGAGCACGTCCCGGCCCCGCTGATCGCGGGCCGCGATCGGCGTCCGCGGGCGACGCGCTGTGTGGATCTTCCGCGCGGCGAGCGACGGCGGTCCAACCTTCTCATTCGAGTAAACCGCGACATCCGCCGGATGGTCGATCGCGATCAACTCCACCTGGTCGAAATAGCCAGCCTCCCACAGTTCCTCGGTGATCCGCAATTCATAGCTTCCATTCCGCTCCCGCAACGCCGAACCGTCGATCTTCAGGAACTCCCAAGGCCGATCCCGCAAGATCACCCCGTCGGCAATCTGCAGTCCCAAGGGCGCCGCCCACAGCAAGTCCGTGTAGAAGTCGAATCGTTCGCCGTTCCACACATAGAGATACGGACACGAACCCTTGAGCGCTTGCGATTCCCGCACGACCTGATTCGACGCCGGCGCGATCACCGACTGCGGCACGCCATTGGTGAACAGCACCCGGACAATCTCCACCGGCGGCGCCGCCGGCCCCAGTCCAAAATGAGTGACGGGCCGAGTGACGACCGCCGCCTGATAACGGCCGCCACTCTT
>JBIKVL010000066.1:0-9882 GCA_044356875.1 Pirellulaceae bacterium
ATATCCGCCTCACGCTGACCCGCGGCGTGAAGCTGACGTCCGGCATGGATCCGCGGCTGAACGTTTTCGGCCCGACGCTCATCGTGCTCGCCGAACACAAGCCCCCCGTTTACGACAAGGCGGGCATCACGTTGGTTACGGCGAGCGTCCGGCGGTTCAGCGCCGATTGCCTCGACCCCAAGATCCACCACAACAATCTGATTCAGTCGATTCTGGCGAAAATCGAGGCGAACGTCGCCGGCGCCGACGACGCGCTGATGCTCGACACCCGCGGTTTCGTCGCGGAGACGAACGCGACCCACGTGTTCATCGTCGATCGCGGCCGCGTGTTCACGCCCCGCGTCGTCGCCTGTCCTGAAGGCATCACCCGCGCGACGGTCATCGATCTCTGCCGCCAGCACGGCATTCCTTGCGAGGAACGCGATTTGAGCCTCGCCGAGGTCTACCGGGCCGACGAAATGTTCTGCACGGGCACCATGGGCGAATTGGCGCCCGTGACCAAAGTCGACGGTCGGGTCATCGGCCGAATGACCGCCAGCATTAGCGACGCCGCGGGCTCGACGGCGGGCGGAGCGGGTCCCATGACGCGGCGTCTTAGCGAACTGTTCAAGCAATTGACGGAAACCGAAGGCTATCCGATAGTCGCGGATGAGACCGTCGCCAGCGACTCGGGAGGCATTCGATGAAAAAGAGCACGGTTACCGACAGCGTGGAAATTGGCGGAGTGCATCTGAAACTCAGCCAGCCCCACCAAGCGACCGGCCAGTGGATCGGCCAGCGCGAAGTGCTCAAGCAGTTGCTGGCCTGCTGGCTGGTCGTGGACGACCGCGACCAACCGCTCGCGCCACGGCTGGTCGGCGCCCCGGGCATCGGCAAGACGGCATTGGCGATGGCGGCCGCCGAAGCGCGCAAGCAGGAGCTTTACATTTATCAATGCACGGCCGACACGCGGCCCGAGGATTTGCTGGTCACCCCGGTGCTCGCCGAGAGCGGCAAAATCGCCTACCACGCGTCGCCGCTGGTCACCGCCATCATTCGTGGCGGCGTTTGCATTTTGGACGAAGGCAATCGCATGAACGAGAAGTCGTGGGCCAGCCTCGCCCCGCTGCTCGACCAGCGCCGCTACGTCGAATCGATTGTGGCGGGCATCACGATTCCGGCGCATCGCGACTTCCGCTGCTGCGTCACCATGAACCAGGATGACTCGACATACGAAATCCCCGACTACATCCTGAGCCGTCTGCAACCGACGCTGCAGATCGGCTTTCCCAACCGCCAAGACGAGCTCGCGATCCTCCAGTACCACTTGCCGTTCGCGGAAGCGCAGATGCTGGCGATCACTGTCGAGTTCCTCCAGCACGCGCATGAACTGAAGCTCGATTTCTCGCCCCGCGACGGCATCAATATCCTGCGGTATGCCATGAAACGCCTGGCCCAGGATCCGAGCCACCCCATGGGCAAGGACAAGGCGTGGCAGGAGGCGCTGCAAGCCTGCTTGGGCGAAGAGGCCGCCGATCTCGAGGCGCTTGCCCAACGCCGCAGCCGGTCGCTTGGCGGCGACGCGGTGCCGCTCGGTCTGGGCGATTTCTTCTTCGGCCCTGACAGCCCGCTGCACCCGGATCGCGACAACGACTCCGACGACGGCAGCGACGACGATGACAGCGATGACGATGCCGATGACTCGGACGACGACATCCACTGGGATGACGATCAAGACGACTCGGGACGGGGCCGCCGCCGATGACCACGCGCAAACCTGCGGACGGTGCGGACGGCGCGGACGGCGCGAAAAACACGCCGGGCGATCGTGCGCCTGGCGATCGCATGAATGGCGATCGCGGGTCGGGCGACGGCGCGCCGGGCGATCGCGCGAGTGGCGGTGGCGGGTCGGCGTCGGTCGGCGACGCGATTCTGCGGTTCAGTCCGCGAGTGACTTGTTTGCCGGTGGTGCATGGGAGCGGCGATTTCGCGCTCGAGGCGCGGCGGTGGCTGTTGGACGAGCGGTTTGACTGCGTCGCCGTGCCGTTGCCGCCGTCGTTTCAGGCGTCGGTGGAAGAGGCGATTGGTGGGCTGCCGTCGCCGGCGATCGTCGTGCAGCGCGAGCCGTCCTCGTTCGACGCGGGCGAATCAGCGGACCGCCGCACGCTGAACTATGTGCCGATCGATCCATGCCAGCCGGTGATCGCCGCCTTGCGGTGGGCGATTGAAGAGCGGGTGGCGCGGGAGTTTATCGATCGCGAGACGGCTCACTTCGAGGCCTACTCGGCCGTGTTGCCCGACGCGTACGCGGTCAAACGCACGACCGCCGCTCGGTTCGCGGCCGCCGTGCTGCCAACGCTGCCGCGGCCCGAACCGGGGAGCCAACCCGACCTGCGGATCCGGCACATGGCCGGTCGCCTGCGGCAACTCGAACGCCGCTATCGTTCCGTGCTCTGCGTCTGTTCGTTGCTCGATTGGCCCTGGCTGCGTGAAGCGTTCGTCGAGCGTCGGCCGGTCGACGAGGAAGAGGACACGGTTGAAGAGGTCGAGCGGTTCGGCGTCGAGCCGCGGAATTTGTTGTTCCTGCTGGGCGAACTGCCGTTCATTACGGGGCTGTATGAACGGGCTCGGAGCGAGCTGGAGGACGACACCAATCTCTCGATCGATGGCGTCAAGGAGCTGTTGCTGTCGGCCCGCGAGGCGTATCAGACGGAATTCAAGGGCCGGGCGCGGCGGATTGGGCCGCATTTGCTGCGGCAGTGCTTGAAGTATGTCCGCAATCTTTCGCTGATCGATCGCCGGCTGACGCCGGATCTGTACTCGCTGGTGGTCGCCGCGCGTCAGACGGCGGGCGACCAGTACGCCTTGCGGGTCGCCGAGATCGCCGGCACCTATCCCTTCGCGGAGGACAACCAGGGTCCGCGTCTTTCGCTGGGAGTAGGTCAAGCGCAGCTGCCGGACGGCGAGGTGTTCGACACGGTGAACCGTTTGGCGGGCCCGCCGATGGAATGGCGATCGTGCGAACTGCAGCGGCGGCCGGAGAAGAACGAGCAGAAGAATTGGCGGATGGCGTGGAACCCGTTTGAGCAGTGCAGTTGGCCGCCCGAGGACGAACGGATCGAGAGTTTCCGCGCGCACGTTTTTGATCGGGCGAGGGCGATTCTGGGAGCCGATTTGGCGAAGACCGAGAAGTTCACGACGAGCATCCAGGACGGCATCGACATCCGCGAGACGATGCGGCACTGGCACGATGGCGGTCTGTACGTGAAGGTGCTTCCGCCGAGCCGCGCGCGGCTCGACTGCGTCGTCATGCTGTTCGACTCGCCGGCCGATCCCCGCGAATACAGTTGGCGCAGCACTTGGTTCGCCGAACATCCGGAGGAGTCGACGCTGGCGTTTTTCGCCACGAATTTCCGCGAGCAGGCGATTGGACCGGGGATTTGCGTCGCGACCTACGGCGGCGCGATGTTCCTGTTCCCGCCGCTGTACATTCCGGACATTTGGAGCGACCGGCGGCTCGACTTCACCGACACGCTGGAAGAGCGGTTGATCGCCGCCGCCTGCCTGCACGCTCGCGAATCCCATGTGGCGTTGATGAGCGGCCTGCCGCCCGGCGCGGGGCTCCGTCGGCTGGCGAAACGCTTTGGGAAGCGGCTAGTCCACGTGCCGCTGGGCCAATTCAGCGACTCGACCATCCAGCAGCTCCGCCTGCTCCATGTGCTCAATGGCAAGCACGTCCGCAGCTACGCCGCCCACTTCATCCGCAAGGCCTGACGCGGACCCGCGTTTTTTCTTGGAACGGGTATTGCTTCGATCCGGATCAGGATTCTATACTCCGTGGCTTTCCAGTGGCGGCAACTCGGTCGCCACGGCAATTCGGACCGGGAACTGGCCATGAAAGTGCGTACAAGCGTTAAGCGGATCTGCGATAGCTGCAAGATCGTTCGTCGCAAGGGCCGCGTGTATGTGACTTGCACGAACGCGCGTCACAAGCAGCGTCAGGGTTAATTGGGATACTCCACAGGGGCGGCCTAGCCGGGGTGCTGGGCGTCGCCACGTGGAGCCACAGGAGCAATCGCATGCCGCGTCTATTGGGTGTTGACCTTCCGAACGACAAGCCGACGGTGATCTCGCTGCAGTATCTGTACGGCGTTGGGAAGCATGTTTCGCGTGAACTCTGCAACAAAGCGGGCATTGATCCGCAGAAGCAAGCCCGCGACCTGCAGGAAGATGAAGTGAGCCGGTTGGCGGCGCTGTTGGAACGCGACTACACGGTCGAAGGTCCGCTGCGTCGGTTGGTGGGTCAAAACATCGCGCGGTTGAAGGAAATCAAGTGCTATCGCGGCATGCGGCACCGCATGGGGTTGCCGGTTCGTGGCCAGCGCACTCGCACTAACGCCCGCACTCGCAAAGGCCCCAAGAAGACGGTGGCCGGCAAGAAGGGCGTTAAGGATCTCAAGTAGTCGGATTGCGGTAAAGGAGCATTGGCGTGGCCAAGACATCGGGATCGGCGCCGGCAACGGCGGCGGCGAACAAGAAGAAAAAGATTCGTCGCAACGTGACGGTCGGTATCGCTCACGTGAACGCGACGTTCAACAACACCACCGTCACCGTGACCGACACCAAGGGCGACACCTTGTGCTGGGCGAGCGCTGGCACTTGCGGCTTCAAGGGAAGCCGCAAGAGCACGCCGTTCGCTGGCCAGTGTGCGGCTCAGCAGGCGGCCGAGAAGGCGTCGAAGTATGGTGTTCGCGAGTTGGAAGTTCGAGTGAAGGGTCCGGGTTCGGGTCGTGAAAGCGCGATCACCGCCCTGCAATCGGCCGGCATGTCGATCAAGCTAATCGAAGACGTCACTCCGATTCCGCACAACGGCTGCCGTCCGCCGAAACGCCGCCGCGTTTAAGACGTTGGCGCCGACGTGATTGGTTGGCGCCGACGTGACTGGAAGGCGCCGACGTTTGGCGTGAGCGTGTGAAGGCACTGATTCGCACGAGTGGGCGTTCGCATCGAGGTTTCAGAGTCGCATGGATGCGGTGCCGCGTGGTAGCGGCCTGTGGAACAAGCGGCGTTCAAAGTATTCGACATCGAGTGGACAGCGAGGGGACATCGAACGATGCACATTAAGTGGCGCGGATTGGAACTGCCGAGCACGGTTCAGTGCGACACGTCGACGCTCACGGCGACCTACGGCAAGTTTGTCGCGGAGCCGTTCGAACGCGGATTCGGCAACACGATTGGCAATAGCCTGCGTCGGGTGCTGCTCTCCAGCCTCGAAGGCAGCGCCGTCACGCAAATCAAGATTCGTGGTGCCCAGCACGAGTTTTCGACGATTCCCGGCGTCCTCGAAGACGTGACTGAAATCGTCCTGAACGTGAAGGCGTTGGTGGTGAAGAATCACAGCGAGTCCACTCGCGTGATCACGATCGAGAAGAAGGAACCGGGGGTCGTGACCGGCGCCGATGTCCAGACCGACTCGGACGTCGACGTGATCAACAAGGACCATGTTCTCGCGACGCTGACGGCGCCGGTCGACTTCATGATGGAGATGGTCGTCGAGAACGCTCGCGGGTACGTACCGGCGGGTGAACACAGCATTGGCGACCATGAAATCGGGATTATTCCTGTCGACGCCGTGTTCAGTCCGGTCACGCGGGTGCGTCACTTGGTTGAGGAAACCCGTGTCGGGCAGAAGACGAACTACGATCGTCTCACGCTTGAAATCTGGACCAACGGTTCGATTCATCCGGAGATGGCGTTGGTCGAAGCCGCGAAGATTCTGCGGAAGCATTTGAATCCGTTCGTTCAGTACACCGATCTTGGGCCGCGAGTTCATTCGCCCTCGCGTGGTGGTTCTGGCAACATCGATGCCTTGCTGGAATCCAAGCTGAACATGAATTTGGCCGATCTCAAGCTGTCGGTGAGGGCGACCAACTGTTTGGAAGCCGAGCAGATCAATTTGGTGCGCGACTTGGTTCAACGCTCCGAGGATCAACTGCTCGAATTGCGTAATTTCGGGGAAACCACGCTTAACGAGGTCCGCGAGAAGCTCAGCGAGTTGGGACTGCATCTCGGCATGCGGCTCGCCCGCTCCGGATCCGGTCGATAACTTTTTCTCCACGCTTGGCGTGGTTGGTTCATGAAGGGTTGTACAGATGCGTCATCGTCGACGAGGTCGAATTCTCGGGCGTGCCCCGAGCCACCGCCGGGCCATGCTGAAGAATTTGGCGAGCGCGTTGTTTCTCACCGAACGCGACGCGGAATTGGATGACAATGCGCCGAAGGTGCCGGGTCGGGTTGTCACCACGGAAGCGAAGGCCAAGGAAGTTCGGCCGCTCGTGGAAAAGTGCATCACGATCGCGTGCCGTGGGTTGGCGGATGCCAAGCGGGCCGATGACCTAGCTCCTTCCGCCGATCGCAATTCGGCGGAATGGAAGGCTTGGCGTCAGAGTCCCCAGTGGCAACAGTGGGCCGCCGCTCGGGCCCCGTACGTCGACGCTCGTCGCCAGGTCCTGCGTTTGCTCGGCGATAAGCAAGCCGTTGGTGTGCTGTTCGAGACGGTCGCCCCGCGATTCGTCGATCGCCCGGGTGGATACACTCGAATCCTGAAGCTCGCTCGACCCCGGCTCGGCGATGCGGGCACCCGCGCGGTGATCGAGTTCGTCGGCAACGCTCGCGACCGCAAGACAGAGAAGCCGCAAAAGCCCGCGTTCGACTCTGACTCCGGTTCGACCCCAGCCGGCAATTAAGGCTTGCGTTGAGCGAACGGAACGATCGACCGAGCAATCCAAGAAACACGACGGGCTCGAGGAGATAGGAAGCACGACGTAAATAAGGCCGAGCCGGCAGCGGTTCGGCTTTTTTCGTCGACGGATTTTAGCGGGGAGCATTGTGAGTCGCTTCGACTTTACCCAACGGATGCGGGTATTGTGCCACGACATGGTCGAGCGATTGCCGGAGTTGTCGCACATCGCGATGGGACGCGTCGGCCTGTCGGTTGCGCAAGCGCGAAATCGCAGCCAGTATGGTTTTTTCGCCTCGCTCACGCCGCTCCGTTTTCAACATGGCGCGACGGAAACGCAGCGGCGTGGTCGAACGTATCGCATCCAGCGGGTCGTGGATCCGCATGGCGTCGAACTGCTTTACATCTTGACGTTCTACTTGCCGCGATTCATGGATCTCGATCTGCGCGAGAAGCTGGTGACCGTGCTGCATGAGCTCTGGCACATCAATCCGGCGTTTAATGGCGACATCCGCCGCCATCCTGGCCGCTGCTTCGCCCATACCGGTTCGCAGGAAGAGTACGACGAGGCGATGGGGGTGTTGGCCGACCGCTGGCTGGCGATGAATCCGCCGGAGGACATGTTCGACTTTCTGCGTCACGACTTCGATGGGCTCGCAGCGCTCCATGCCGCGATTACGGGCACTCGTTACAAGCGGCCACGGCTGCTGCCCGTCCAGCAGCCTTTCCGGTAGTTGCGTTGCGGCTTGGGGCGGTTTTCAATAGGCTTGCCGTTGATTCGGCGTCGCCCGTCGATACCTCCCGATTCGCCTCTTTTTCGTTCCCGAGGAAAGCAGCGTATGTCCCGACAACCAAACCGTACTCAGCCGGCCTCGCGCCGGGATTTTCTTGGCCAGTCCAGCCGCGTCGCGGCGGCGACGGCGCTCGCGGGCGCCGTCGTTCCGAAGGTGCATGCGGCGAGTGACGACACCATTCAAGTCGCGCTTGTGGGCTGCGGTGGGCGTGGCACGGGTGCGGCGCTAAACGCGCTGTCGGTGAAGAACGGTCCGATCAAGCTGGTGGCGATGGCGGACGTGTTCGAAAACCGGCTGAAAATCAGCCACCAAAGCTTGGCCCAACGGTTCAACAACCAGGTCGACGTGCCGGAGGAGCGGCGGTTCGTCGGTTTCGATGGCTACCGCAAAGCGCTCGACTGCCTGAAGCCCGGCGGAGTGGCGATCTTCGCGACGCCGCCCGCGTTTCGCTGGGCGCATTTTCAATACGCGATCGCCAAGGGCATCCATACGTTCATGGAGAAGCCGGTTACGATCGACGGCCCGACCAGCAAGCGGATGCTGGCCCTCGGCGAGGAATCGGTCAAGAAGAACCTGAAGGTTGGCGTGGGCCTCATGTGCCGTCACTGTGTGGCTCGCGAAGAGCTGTTCAAGCGGATTCAGGATGGCCAGATCGGCGACATCATCACGCTGCGCTGCTATCGCATGCATGGACCGGTCGGTTCGGCTTTCTCTGGCCCCAAGCCGGACAACATGAGCGAACTGCTGTGGCAGATTTCCCGCTTTCACAGTTTCCTTTGGGCCAGCGGCGGGTGTTACAGCGATTTCTACATCCACAACATCGACGAATGCTGCTGGATGAAGAACGCTTGGCCGGTGACGGCGCAAGCCTCCGGCGGACGCCACTTCCGCGGCGACAACGTCGACCAGAACTTCGACAGCTACTCGGTCGAATACACGTTCGCCGACGGCGCCAAGATGTTTATGAACGGCCGTACGATGGCCGGTTGCCACGACGAGTTCGCCAGCTACGCGCATGGTTCCAAAGGCCTTGCCATCATCTCGACCACCTCGCATTCGCCGGCCAAATGCCGCATCTACAAGGGGCAGAAGGTGGACAAGAACGATTTGGTTTGGGCCTATCCGCAGCCCGAGCCGAACCCGTATCAGCTCGAATGGGAACACCTGATCGACGCGATCCGCAACGACAAGCCGCACAACGAGGTGAAGCGGGGCGTGGAGGCGAGCGTGGTCACCTCGATGGGACGCATGGCCGCCCACACGGGCCAAGTCGTCACTTTCGATGACATGCTGAACTGCCCGCACGAGTTCGCTCCGGGACTCGACGAGTGGACCATGAACTCGCCCGCCCCGATCCAAGCCGGACCGGACGGCAAGTATCCCGTGCCGCTCCCGGGCATCACGCAATCACGCGAGTTCTAATCGCGTTTTCCTGGCTCCATCGACGCGGCGCGAATTCCGTTCGCTCGGGGCGCCGCTTCAGCGCAATAGCCGCCACGCGACATAGAGCGCGGCGGCGATCAAGCCGAGCGTGGCGAGGAAAGTTCCGCCTTGCCGCGCCGCTTCTTCCACCGGCGTGGCGCGCGGCGTATCGAGCCCATCCGGGAAGTTGTGCCCGCATCCCTCGCACCGCCGGTAAAACTCGGGCGTGAAGGGATGGTCGCATGTCGAGCAGACCAGGAGCGGCCGAGCTAACGAGCTGGCGCTGCCGAGCCACGCGGAGGAACCGCTGTGGTCGCCGGCCAGGCGAAACCGCGAGCCGGCCGTTTGGCAGGCCGGACAGATGGCGAGCCGCGGTCGGTAGCATTCTGGACAGCGAGGCCAGTCGACGTCGATTTCCGCTTCCGCTTGAGCCGCGTTCGAATCGTCGTCCGCGCTGCCGTCCCGCACATGATGGGCATCGTAATCGTCGTTGTCAGCGTCGTCTTCGTAAGTGCCCGCGCTGCCACGACGATTGGGGTTATCGCTTGAGCGGCCGTAACGCGGCCGACGTTTCGCTTCGAACTCCTCGACCACTTCCTGTGAAAACTCGAAGTCCTCGAGTTCCACCAGCACTCGCACGCGGCCCGCATCCCGGCTCAGGCCGTCGTCTTGGACAGTCGCTTCGATGCCATAATCGGCCAAGCGACGTCGCAACTGCTGCGCTTCGGCGAGCGTTTCGGCGATATAGACAGACGCGCGACGGGGCATAGGACGCTCATAAGGAACGCGTGGCTGGAGTTCGCTGACCGCGAGCCGCCATCATACACCCACGCCAAGCCTCCACTACCGGCTCAAGAGCGGATTCGCCAATGTCGTGGACCACTCCGTGGTCCAACGCCGGGTCTCAACGCACGATGCGGCATCCGTGAGGGAAACGCTCGACGGCGC
>JBIKVL010000903.1:0-2716 GCA_044356875.1 Pirellulaceae bacterium
AGGGCGTCGCGTCGATTATGGAAATCGTGATCAATGGACGGGACCTGGACACGGTCGCCGCCGCCACGCATGCCGCGATCGCCGCCAGCCGCGACACGCCCGGACTGGTACGGATTACGGCCGGCAATTACGGCGGTCGGCTCGGCAAGACGTTTATCTATTTGCGACCGAAGCAATCGCCACCGCCTCCGCACGCTGTGAATTTCGCGTCGGCCCGAGCGACGTGAGCGAACCGGCGTCCGAGGGCGCCACGAATACAGGTTCATTGAATTCCCGGTCTTTGGCCCTCGAGCCACCGCGCCGCGAAGCGTTGTACCAAGAGGCGATGCGAGCGGCGGTGGTCGGGCTGCTGATCAACGCCGCGTTGGGAATCGCGAAGTTTGCGGGCGGCGTATGGGGCGAATCGTTCGCGCTGTTGACCGACGCTCTGAATTCGGCGGGCGATGTCGTCACGTCGCTGGCGATTCTTCTTTCGTTGCGATTCGCGCAGCGGCCGGCCGATGCGGAACATCCCTATGGCCACGTGCGGTTCGAATCGATCGCGGCGATGCAGATCGCGTCGCTCGTATTCCTCTCCGCATTGGGAATTGGCTGGGAGGCGGCCCAGCGGATCGGTTCGCCTCAGCCGGTTCCACCCCTGTGGACGCTGCTGTTGGCTGGCGCGAACGCGGCGATTAAAGAGGCGTTGTATCAATATAAGATTCGCGTCAGCCGCCGAACCGGCTCGTCCGTGATCCGGGCGAACGCCTGGGACCATCGCGCCGACGCCCTGTGCTCGTTGGCGGTGCTGGGTGGCTTGGCATTGGTCAGGTTGGGTGGGCCAAACTGGCGGGACGCGGACGAATGTGCGGCGTTGTTGGTGGTTGTGGCGATCCTCGCGTCCTCGGGCCGTCTATTTTTGGAAAGCGTCCGTGAACTAATGGACTTGCAGGCCGACGACGAGCTGGTCGCGCGGGTCCGGGCCGAGGCGTTGTCCGAGCCGGGAGTTCGAGGCGTCGAGAAGCTGTGGCTGCGGAAAGCGGGCCTCGAGTATTTCGCCGACCTGCATTTGGAAGTCGAACCCGCGGCGACCGTCTTGGAGGCGCACCGCTTGGGACACCGCGTTAAAGACCGCTTGCTCGCCCACTTCCCGGCGATCCGCGATGTGCTCGTGCATTTGGAACCGCACGCGGAGGAATCCACCACGGATCGCATGGCCTAATGAACCACGGATCACATGGATGAATGAACCACGGATGACGCGGATGAATAGAGGGTTAAGCAAGAAGAGAAGAATGCGAGCCACGGACTAACACGAAAAGACACGGAACGACATTGGCACTCTTATAAGAACGCTTCGCGAATCGTTTCACCGCCGTCGACGACGCGAATGGGTCGGCCGATGCCGCTCATGTTCTCTTTGTCGGCGGGCAAGCCGAGGCTCTGGCAGAAGGTGCGGAACAGGTCGGAGACGCCGACCGGCCGGTCGGCGACGTCCGAGCCGCTTGGGTCGGTCGCGCCGATGACTTGGCCGCCGCGGATGCCGCCGCCGGCCAACGCCACAGAGAACGCGCGAGGGAAGTGATCGCGGCCGCCACGGGGATTCACGCGTGGCGTCCGTCCGAATTCTCCCATCCAGATCACGAGGGTGCTATCGAGCAGGCCACGTTGCTTGAGGTCGGCGATCAACTGGGCGGCCGGCGTATCCATTTGTTGACAGAGTTGCCGGCTCCGATCGAAATTGCCGTCGTGGGTATCCCAGTTTCCCAGCCCCACTTCGACGCACGGGACGCCCGCTTCGACCAAGCGACGCGCCAATAGGCAGCCATTGGCGAACTCGCCGCGGCCGTACGCGTCCCGCGTCGCGGCGGGTTCGCGGTTCAAATCGAACGCTTCCATCCGCGGGCTCGTGACAAGCCGCGCCGCTTTGCCATACAGTTTTTGATGGTCGGCCACTTCCTGCCGCGCGCCTTGCTGGGCGAATTGGTCGTCCATCTTGCCGAGCAACCGCAAGCGGCGTTCGTATCGCGGTGCGTTGGTGGTGAGCGCCGTGTTGTCGGGCAGGCGAGCCGGATCGGTCATGAGGAACGGATCGTACTCGACGCCCAAGAGGCCACCGCCATCCGAGCCGCGATTGCGGCCGATCCGCACGAACCCCGGCAAGTCGTCAGCGGGATCGCCGAGCTCTTTCGCGACGAGCGCGCCGAGCGTGGGGTGTTTGACCGTGGGGACCGGTAGATAGCCGGTATGCAGGAGGAACGTGGCGCGGGGATGGCTGCCTTCCTTACTGGACACCGAGCGGATCAGGCACAGCTCGCGCATGGTCGCGGCAAGCTTTGGCAGGTTTTCCGACAGATGAATACCGGGAATGGGTGTGGCGATCGCTTTGGTTCCGCCGCCATTTTCGTGCTCGGGCTTTGGCGACCATGTCTCGAATTGGCTCGGACCGCCCTGCATCCACAGCAGGATGCAAGCCTTGCCGCGACGCCGCAGTTCGGCGGCGCCCGCCGCCATCATCCCGGACCAACCATTAAGGTGGCCGAAACCTCCCAGTCCGTTAGCGCCGCCGAGTCCGCCGATTCCCAGCGCCAATCCGGCCGCCGGAACCGCTCGGAGGAAGTCGCGACGCGCCAACTGTCGCCCACGAGGCGACTCGCCTGACATCATGGAATTGGGTGACATGATCGATGGACTCGCAGGATAAAACGCCGAACGTGATACAAAGGGAGGAACGCGT
>JBIKVL010000904.1:0-2715 GCA_044356875.1 Pirellulaceae bacterium
ATCATTCATGTCGATTCGTTGAGGGTACATCTGTCGCAGTTCGAAAAACGCTCGCCAATCCGCCTGCGTCACCGTGGCGGATTGGGTGGGTTGGGTGGATCGAGCGTCCAACTGCGATTCGCCGGATGTAACCGCGTCGAGTGTCTGGGAGATCGCCCAGGCGATCTGGAAACCAGGCGGAATTCTTTTGAATTCGCCACGGGATTGCCACTCTCTTAGCGCCTGAACCAACCTGGAATGCTCGGCTTGGCATTCTCGCCAAGTACGGCATGCTCGCTGCTCTACACTCGCTTGCGCTCGCGACGCCATCTCCGCGGTTCCCGCGTTCGCCATCTCTGTAAGAGCGAACGCCTCGCTCAAGAAAGCGTTGAGAAAAGACTCGAATGGGCCTATCAAGTTGGAGGCACGCCAATGGTCATTCCCTCTACGGCTTTGGAGTATCTCGGCCACGACGGCCTCTTCAGCCGGTGACATGCGTTGGTGACTGACGAGCGAGAACAGGTTTTCGGCTACCTCGTCGTCGTCGTACCGGAGAATCGCCCGCCACAGAACACGCGTGGGACTATTTTCCCCATCGAACAGATGGTTGTCGCTCATGACAGGACCTCCGCGGCGACCGCTGGCGCGGTCCATGCGATCAACGAGTCGAGCTTGGCGATATCGGCTGGGTTTCCGGGCGTGCCGAGCGACCTGGGGAACAACCGCCGCACCAAATTCAGGGAATTCGCCGAGAGCCGCTCGGGGTGGGCAATGCGAACGGCGATCGTCGATAGAAGCCCTATCCTTACCTTGTCGCTGTCGGCCAGACACTTCGCGATGAACTGCTCGATTTCCTGGTCATCCGTGTCGCCGATATACAGCAGCTCAAAGTCAAACGTGCGCTGAACCGGTGACCAGGGCATGAGGAGGATCCGCGGCGAGGTCGATGATGGCCAGGGAATCATAGGAGCCGCCCGAGACTGGGAGACGGGATCGCGATGCAACACGCCCTCGCTGTCGATCATCACGCCCTGGATGTTATCGGTAGCGAACTGGCGGTCGATCACGCACACCGATTGCGTTACCTTACGGGCATACCTTGAGTTTTTGCACGATCGGCATCCGTTGTATTTATAATCGTTCCAGCCGTCCGAGGTGGTTTTATGTGTCGCAAAACGGGTCAGGCATCGCATGCACATCCAGGGGAATGAAAATGGGAAATACGCTCTGTTGTCCTGCTGTAGAAGGAAACGCCATTCATGAATGCGGTGAGCAATTGGCGCCCAGTCGCGCAGAGCATACTTGTCTTCAAGAGCATGCAATGCGCTAATGCCTACCATGCGAATCGCATATCGGACGAGAAACCGAGCATGCCAGTCATTGGAATCCAAACTCTTGAGCCAATTAAGCATCTCGGATGCGTCGATGTCGCGTGGAAGTTGGTTGAGCAACTCTCTGAAGAGGGAAACTGTCGATGGCGGGATCGCGTGGAAGGCGGCCCCGCCGTCCGAGGTTGATGGCTTGTCAGCCTGCGAAATCACCTCGGAGATCGCCCGGACAATGTGCCATTCCGCCGGCATCGGCATCTGTTTGACGAAAGAATTGGCTCTGAGGGATTCGAGAAGTTGGGGAAAACATGCGTGACATTCAGCCCAAAGTAAACCATCAGGCAGATGTGGTCGGCTCTGACCCCGAGTTAGTAAAGACGGAATGGTCAGAAGGAAGAGGGGCGATAGAGAAAATGTAATTGAGATAAGAAAGATGAATATCGTTAGGTCGAACGGGGTAGCGTCCCGCAATTCTAAAACACTAAGAATCACGAACAGTAGCAACAGGCTACACGGCACGAGGCTCGCAAGCAGCAGCGGGGAACGACGGTGGGCATCGGCCGAAATGAGATGCGAAAATTCGCGGGCGACCAGCTCGGCATCCGCCCGCGACATGCGTTGGTGTGCGACCAGCGCGAACAGTTGGTCGCCGATCTCGCGGTCGTCGAGTCTCAGCACGGCTTGCCACAGCAACCGTTCGCGACTGCCCACTCCGCCGAACAGTGGGGCATCTGACATGGGGAAGGCTCCAGGGTCGATGGCAGCGGGACGAATGACAGCGAATACGTCAAACAACCCAGTCTGAGCGTTCGTTTTTCGCTGCTAGCCGTATTCGCTGCCCGGGGACGAATCTTGCCCCGGCGATCCCCGAAAAATTCTTGGGAATTCCCCGGAAATTCCTGAAAAAGTCGGTTCGAACACCGAGACAACGCGGTCCAAGGCGGCGGTTGACGGTGCCACGAACGAAATGTATCCTGGGCCGACGTGCATACCAATTGCAAGTAGCGTTCCGATGGAGATGTGAGCCATGTCGCGCATGGGAGTGGTGGTCGCCCTTGGGGTCGTTCTTGGAGTTAGCGGATGTTCGGGCGGCAAGGAGGGTCCACAAAAGTATCCGGTGGCTGGGCGTTTCTTGATCAACGGCGAACCGGCCGAGCAGGTTGCGGTGACGTTCCATCACGCGGATGGCGAGAAGGCTGGCGAGCATCGGTTCGCGGCGGCTGTCACGGACGGGGATGGCCGTTTTGAACTGTCCACCAGCGGTGACAAGGATGGGGCGGTCGAAGGCGTTTATCGAGTCACTTTTGCGTGGCTTTCCTCGAAAGAACTCGACGCGTTCGACATGCTCTCGGGGGCCTACGCGGATCCCGCGGCGACTCCGCTAACGGCTTCCGTGCCACTGTCCGGC
>JBIKVL010000906.1:0-2714 GCA_044356875.1 Pirellulaceae bacterium
ATAGCGCGCCATGGCTTGCGAGGTGCCGCCAGCTCGATCGGGATAGTCGTGTCCCGAATAGGGAATTCGATAGTCGGGCACGCCACCCGAGGCCGGCAACGCCGCCAGCTTCAGCTCCAATTCCGAGCCCCACCAGTGGCGATAAGCATCCTGCTGCATCCGCAGCTCTTCGGATGACATCGGAGCAGCGGCGGCTGTCGCCACCGCGGTGAGCCATATCAAGCCGACGCAAACCAATCGACGCATGATGGAGGTTCCCAAGGAGATTACCGAATCGCAATGAAAGCCATCCTGGCCGACCAGCCGCCCGCTCCTCCCTGTTCTGCTGAAGGCGGCAAACACAATCCTAGAACAAAAAACCCCCGGCGTGACGGCCCGTCAAACCGAGGGTTTAGGTTGATCCGTGAGCACCGCAAACCCTCGTCAGCGATTGACGAGGGAAGCAACTACTTCTGGCAATGCTTCTGGCAGTGCTTTTGGCAATGCTTCTGGCAGTGCTTTTGGCAATCCTTTTGGCAGTGCTTCTGAATCGGGCACGGCTTCTGCACCGGGCAGGGCTTCTGGATCGGGGTGTCGCCAGCCGAGGCGGCAACCGTCATTCCGAGCACCATCACCGCGGCGCACACGATCGCGCAGAACTTACGCATGGACAAGTCTCCTGTGTTGCTGAAACATTTCCTCGAAGGAACGGCCGGAAAGATAACTCATCTAGCCGGGATTTTCCATAGTGCGCAATCGGAAAATTTTAAGGCGTGCTCAAGTTCCCCGATGCGGCCACCGGGGCTGCCTGAATCATCGCTCCAATCGCTGCGCGCCTGGCCGCGCTGGCTTCGCCGTAAATTCCCAGCAGGCGGCTTCTTGGCTATTGCGAACCAGCAATCGGCGGCCGGCGAGACAGACCGTGGCCCAGGTCTTTCCTTCGACGGCCTGGATCCTCCCTCGCTCGCGGTACGCTTCGGGAGTCGCCTCGACCCACGCTAGCTCGCCGAATTCTCCCAACACCAGCAGACGATCGCCGACGAGCAGCGTTTGGCCGTGTTCGAACCCTCGTTTCTTCCAGCGACTGCGGCCATCTTGCAGCGAAACGCACTCGAGGATGCCGTCGTTCAGGCCATACGCGTGTCCCGCATGAACCGCCGTGCTGGTGAACTTCGTCCTCAGTACACGGTTGCTCCGCCACAGTTCGGTGATGCCGCGGCCCAGCGCCGTGTCGCCCGCCAATTGTTCAGGGAATTCGAAAAGCGCCGCGCCGACTCCGTACCCTTTGGTGAGCAGCAGTTGGCGGCCGTCGATCACGTTCGGCTGCGAAGTGCTCGCGGCGGAGGCGCTTTGACCCGGCCAATCCAATTCCCACAGCACGCGTCCCGTTGCCGGATCATGACCGCTCACCGACGACTCGTTCACGCTGACGATCTGTCGTTGTCCCGCCAGGTTCGCGAGGACGGGCGACGCGTAGCTGACCTGCCGTTCCCCCGCCTTCCAAACCAGTTCACCGGCATCGAGCGAGAACGCGGCTAGCGTGATGAACGGCCCACCAGGCGGCCCGCCGAGCGGCACGACGACGGTTTCATCGACGATGAGCGGCGACGCGGACCGGCCCCAGGCGACGCCCGCGATGTCGCGGTCCGGCGAGTTACCGGTGGCGGCGAAGATGTCGTAATCCCACAGCAGCTTGCCGGTCGCGCCATCGAGGCAACGGAGCAAGCCATTCGCGCCAACCGCATAGACTTTTCCCCGGTGAATCGTCGGCGTGCCGCGCGGCCCGATTCCGCCCAGGATCGTCTCATGCCGTGTCCGCACGGAATGCGACCAGACCGGTTCGCCCGACTGGATTTCATAGCAAGTGACCAGTTCGTCGGGACCGCGTTGCTCCATCGTCACGGCGTATCCGTTGACGGCCGCGAACGCCGACCAACCGGCTCCGATCGGCCGCTTCCAAAGAAGCCGCGGGGGATCGGCGGACCAGTCCTCCGCCAGCGGCGTGGTGGGCGCTTCGATCGCCGGAACTCCAAGCGGCCCGAGGAAACGGGGAAAATCGTCCACGGTTGTGGAAGCCAAGTCGATGCCGGCAACAGGAGCGACGGCGACGGTCGGGAGGCTCTCGTCGCGCCGCGGCTGCCAGCGAAAACGGAAGGCGGGCACCAGCGTCCCCGAGGTTTCTTCAACGCGGAGCATGGCGACGAGCGCGAGGACCACGGCGGCGAGCACCACGGGGATGGCGATCCGCAGCTGCTTCGGCGCGGCGCTGTGCCACGAAAACCAGACCAGCGACGAGACGCTGGCGATAAACGCCATGATTAACGCGACGATATTTGGAATCGCGCGATCAAATCCGCTGAACAGCCAGTGGCCACCCACGACGCCCGCCGCGCATAGCGCCCACACGATCCACAAGCCCCGGCCTGGAAAGAGGGAGCGTGACGGCGCGACGCTCGCGTTCGGAGTCGTCGACTTCGCGGGCATTGCCGGGGACGGAGCGGGCGCTGTGTAGGGCGAACCAGGTTCTACTTCGGTCATGGACGTGTGCCGCATCCTCCACGCTTTCAGCCGAACCGCTCGGGACGGGCGTGGCGGGAATGCTTCTCCGTAATGGAATGGAAAGGAGTCATGCCGCCAAACTCAAGATCCGCGACGGCGGGACGCGCGACAACACGGCCGATGGCGACAACGTTATGCGGCACTGCGGCTCATGACGCTGCGAACTGGGGCGACGC
>JBIKVL010000905.1:0-2714 GCA_044356875.1 Pirellulaceae bacterium
CAAGAACGAATCAGCAATAGACTGTCTTTTCTTGATGGCGATTTTGGCCAGCGCGCGATTCGCAGGCGGTTTCTGACCTCGGCAGCTTGGAATGCGAGATTGGCAACCTTTTTTCCTGTAACCACTTATGTATCGGAACGGCCGCTCCATCTCCCACGCCGGAGAGGCTGCTGAGTCAACGACATCGGCTCGCTCGCCAGTAGCTTCATCGACCAAACCGGGCAACGAATGCTGGCCGAGAAATCGCTCGCCCAGGCAGAAAATCTACAAAAGACAGTCTATTGCCTCTTTCAAAGCGGCTTGGCGGCCCAGCGGAGGCCCGAGGCCAAGCGGAGGCCAAGCGGACGGGAGGTCAAGCAGCCAAGCAGCGCGGAGATGCATTGCCGTGGCATTTGGGTGGCGAGGCTCGATTCAAGCTGGGCTCGTCGAAGTCGGCTCCCGACGTCCTTGTACCCGAACTTGGCGCAAGGACTCCATATCGCCGCCAACCTCAACCATCGACGGCGTAAGCCCAAAGGCGATGCTCAAACCGCGACGTACAACCAACCTCGGAAGGGCCGTGGGTTGGCAAGGTCGTCCGCCTCATCCTCATCCCCATCCTCATCCTCCCTCACCCTCATCATCGTCGGCGTCCTCGTTTACCTTCGTGACGACCGCCAACTCATGTCGATGCCGGATTCGTTCGATTCGAGCAGCCGTGGCGGGAAACGAGTTGCCGCGTTATTCCGCGGTGCTGGCCGGGGCGGTTTCGGACTCTGGAGCGGGCGGGTCGGGGACGTCGCCCAGCTTGAACGCGAGGTCCTCGGTGACTTCCCGTCCCTTGCCAAAAAAGACGCGAATACGCACTCGCCAGCGAATCTTCAAAATCATGCCGCCATAGCTGAGGGGACTGTTCGGCAAAACAGTTTCGATTTGAGCGGCTCGGCGGAGATCCCCATCCGGCGCGTCGGCGGCCACTCGGCGTTGAAACGCATGGACCGCCAGGTCTTCCTCGCCTTTGCCTTCGGTTTGCCACATCACCGACGCTTCCACCGCTTGCAATTCGACGCTGTCGTCGGCTTCGATCTGATAGCGACAGGCGAGCAGTTCGCCGGGCCAGTACAGCGCCCGATGTTCGACAAACGAAACCCGAATGGCCGGCGTCATGACGCCACCGCTCGGGAACGCGTGACATGAGGGCTGGTCGGGTTCGCTTCCGGCGACGGTCCCGCAGGGTAAACGATGATCGGAAACGATCGCTCGAACGGCTTGCCGCCATCGGGGCTCGCCTGGACGCGCAACGACCACAAAACGCGGTTATGGGAGGACTGGAACGAATGCATCGCGGTCACGGGAATCGTGCAGTTGGTTTTGAATTCGAACGGTTGGCCGGGTTCCAGCACCACTCGGGATTCCTCGCGTAACGGCATGTCGACCACTCGATGCCGTTCGACCCGAATGTCCGTGCCCTGCTGATAGGTCGCTTCCTCCTCGCACACCAACCGCAGGGCGAAGCGACGGAGCTGGATATGGCCGCTCTGCGAGAGATACACCTCGCACGATTGACCGGGCTGCAGGCGATGTCGAGCGATTTCAACAATGGTCGGTCCCAGCAACGTCAAGGACGTCATTTGGCGCACGAGAAACCAAATCGACCAGCCCGCCACCCCCCAAAACGGCACGAGAATACTCGTCAGCACCCCATCGATGTTGCCGTCGAGCGCTTTGTTGACGGCGATCACCAGCAAGGCGGCGGCGATGCCGGTCCAGAGCAGGCAAAAGGCGGCCGCCGCCGCCAATCGCCAGCCGGGCGACTCGTGCGTCGGCAGCCGGTACGTCAATTTGATCCCAGGACTGTTCACCAAGTCATGGTCGCTTGGCAGGAACGGATAGTCGCGCGGTTGCACGATCGCTTCGGAGATCAGATCCAGATTCACCGCCTTGATCGCCAGCGCCGAGCGGCGTTCGCGAGACGTGCCCACTCGCAAAGCGGCGAACACAAAGCCGCCACCCCCCAGGATCAAGAACGAACTGGAGACAAGCACCAGCAGCCAGAAGCCAAAACCGTAACCGAGCCGCATCATGGCGGACGTCGAACCGGAAATCTGCGCCGCTAGCAACGCGCCTAACGCGATCGCGCCAAGGAAAAAGAGCAGACCGAAGAACAAAGCTTCGCCGAGGCTCCCGAGCAGCCGGGAACCGGTGCGCCGCGACCCGCGTTTTTTGGGCCACCACCGATATCGTCGACGAAGCTTGGACCGGACCATTCGTCACTCTCGGAGCCGCGCGGCGCAACTTGACGCTTCGGCCGCATTCTACTCCAATCGAGCCCGAAAGCCACGCCGCCGCCCAACTCGCATCCCAACATCCTGGCGCCCGACGCCAACTTCCTATGAATCATCCGCGCCCCACCCCGCCTTCCCGCTTCGCGAACGCTCCCGCCGCCAATACGGCTGGCGCTGACAACTCGGACGTGGAACTCCACTCGCAAACGCCGCTAACGCGAACGTGGCGCGCGTGCCTGTCCATACCACGGCCAACTATGAATGCGAAGGCGATGATGGTGCTCGCGCTCGGCATCCTCGCGTCCAGCCTGTCCACTCTCGCCCTCGCCGGCGACTGGCCGCAGATCCTCGGACCCAACCGCGATGGCGCGGCGGTCGGAGAAAGGTTGCCAGACACGTTGCCTACGAGCGGACTGAAGGCCGCATGGCGAGCGTCGATCGGCGAAGGCT
>JBIKVL010000907.1:0-2711 GCA_044356875.1 Pirellulaceae bacterium
GATCGCGTCGCCAACGAGATCGCTCAAGCCGGCGGCAAGGTGGAGCGTTCGAAGAGCGGTTCGAAGCAGGATGTGCCGGCAGTTGCTGGGTTGATCGGCCTGACGTTGGCGAAAACGACGGCGAACGATGCCCAGATCGCCGGCTGGATCAACCAGTCGCCGTCGCTCGAAACGATCGAGCTCTCCGGATGCGATGCGGCTGGGCCGGAAACCTGGGCGGCGATCGCTCGCTGCGCTCGGCTGCGTCGACTGCGGCTGAATGGCACGTCGGTTGGCAACGAGGCGGTGACGGCGTTCGGCAAGTGCGCGGGCCTTCGAGTGCTCAGCTTAGACGACACGGCGGTCACCGATCTGCAGGGGCTTGCTCCGCTGAAGAATCTCCAGTGGTTGTCGTTGGTGCGAGCGGCCGTGACAGACGACGGATTGGAAGGGATGGGCAGCTTCCCCGAGCTGCGTTTTTTGCGGCTCCGTGGCACGAAGATTGGCGATCGCGGATTGGTGGCGGTCGCTCGATGTTCGCGGTTGGCGACGCTCGACTTGAGCGAAACGAGCGTGGGGGACGCGGGCATTGCTCGCTTGGCCGGCCTCGTGGAACTGGAAGATGTGAATCTGTGGAAGACGAACATCGGCGACGCCGCTTTGTCCCATGCGATTGGTTGGAAACGGCTGCGACGGCTGAATCTGGATGACGACGCGGCGTTGACGGACGCGGGGCTCGTTCCCCTAGCGCAGCTTGAAAAACTCGAGTTTCTTCATCTCGGCAATACACAACTGACCGACGCTGGCCTGCAGGCGTTTTCGCAAGTGAAGGGGCTCCGCGAGTTGATTGTCACCGAGTGTCCCCAGGTGACGGCGGCGGGGATTCGCGAATTGCGGGCGGCACTGCCGGAGGCGACGCTCCGGGAATAGCGCGCGGCTGTCCTGCGGCGGCGAACAGAGCGACGTGCGGCTTCGCGCGCGGTGTTGCGGGATTAGGGGGGGAAAAGCTAAGCTTGCAATCGCTCGCCGACGGTTTTCTGAACGGGAAAAGGAGTTCGTTCTGTGCTAGTGGCTGCCACGACGGAGTGTTTCGAACATTGCTCGCTGCCTGAAGCGATTGACCGCCTGCTGGAGTTGGAATATTCCAGCGTCGAGATTGCCTTGCACGAAGACGGTAACCAGTTGAAGCCGTCGGAAGTGCTGACCGATTTCGACCGCGCCTTGAAGCTCTGCCGGAACACTCGGCGGCTGGATGTGATCGCGTACAGTTTGCGGATCGCGGCCGAGGGGGAGCGTTTTTATCAGGAGTTCTCCGCCTGCTGCAAACTGGCCAAAGCGACCAAGGTCGTTACGGTGACTGTGCCTTCGGCCGAATTGGGCACGCCGTTCAACGAGGAAGTCGAGCGGCTGCGGCGGCTGGTTGGCATCGCTCAGGTTGAAGGCGTACGGGTGGGCTTGAAGAGCCAAGTGGGACGTCAATCGCAGGATCCTGATACCGTTCAAGTGCTGTGCGATAACGTGCCCGGGCTGGGAGTGACGCTGGACCCCAGCCACTACATCTGCGGACCATGCTCGAATCGCAGCTACGACAAGCTGTTCAAATACGTTTACCACGTGCATCTGCGCGACACGAGCAAGAAGCAGTTGCAGGTTCGGGTCGGGCAAGGCGAGATCGAATACGGCCGCCTGATCAACCAACTGCAGAAGGTGAAGTACTCGCGGGCCTTGAGCGTCAACATCGCCGAAATGCCCGGTGTCGACCACGCCGGCGAGCTCCGCAAACTGCGGCTGTTGCTCGAAACGCTGCTGTAACCGACCGTGGGGCACCGTTTTAGCAGGGCGGCGTAAGCCGCTTTATAGCGGAGCGGCGTGAGCCGCCCGGCAGCGCAACGAAGGCGTGTCACCCCGATGCCCATGCCGATTCGGTTGGGACAACGGTTCGATGGTCATATCGAGCGGCTCTTTTGCCGGGCGGCTTACGCCGCTCCGCTAAAAATGCTGGCCGGGCGTCTTTGGCCGATCCGATTCAAACACGCCGATTAGCCGCCATGGAACACCACGGTCTTGAGCTCGGTCATTTCCTCGATGGCGTAGCGTGGTCCTTCCTTGCCGAAACCGCTCTCCTTAAGCCCGCCGTAGGGCATCAAGTCGGCGCGCCAGCCGGGGCCCCAATTGACATGTAAATTGCCCGCGTCGACTTCCTTGGCAAAGCGTAGAGCGGCGGCCAAGTCGCGGGTGAACAGACCCGCGCTCAGGCCGTACCGCGAGTCGTTCGCCAGGGCGATCGCCTCGTCGAGCGATTCCACGCGAGCGACGCCGACCGCCGGCCCGAATAGCTCCTCGCGACAGACGCGCATCTCGGGCCGAACTCGGTCCAACAATGTCGGCGCGAACCGCGCGCCGTCATGTTCACCGCCGCAGACAAGCGTCGCTCCTCCCGCGACCGCCTCGCCGATCCACGTCGCCACTCGGATGGCGTCGCGTTCGCGAATCATCGGTCCCATCTGCGTCTCCGGCGCCAGCGGATCGCCACACCGCAATCCGCGAACTCGCGGCGCGAGCGCGTCGAGCAATCGGCCGTGGCTTTCGCCCACCGCGATGACCCGCTGCGTCGAAATGCAAACCTGGCCCGCGTTGCCATAGCCGGTCGCCACGATCGCCGCCGCCGCCCGCTCGATGTCGGCGTCCGGCATCACGATCAGGGGGCTGTTCGAGCCAAGCTCCATCGTCAC
>JBIKVL010000908.1:0-2710 GCA_044356875.1 Pirellulaceae bacterium
TGCGGTCATTTTTGGCTCGGCGATCGACGGCGACGACGATCTGCGGATTTGGGCGCCCGGTTTAGTGACACTCCCGACGATTGGGCTCCAGAACACACTGGATGTGGTCGAAGTCGTCACCAAAACAGGTTTGACGGTCTCCTCGTCGATCTTCGCGGACGACGAAATCCGCTTGGTGGTGGTCGACAGCGGATCCGCCGGCCAATCGCTGACCATTAACTCGGGTGTGGTGCTGACCACGAACACCTCGGGGAATCCCGAGTCGAACGCCGTCAAGGACATTGTGTTATCGGCGGGCGACGATTTGCAGGTGTTCCCCGGGGCCACTTTGAGCACGACCAACGCAGGCTCGATTTTTATCTCTGCGGACGCGGGCGGATCCCAGAGCTACTATCCGGATGGCGCGGACGCGGGCGTCGGAGCGACGATTACCATCGCGGGCACTTTGAACCCCGCGATGTCCCTGCGGATTGGCGGCGGAGCGGATGACGACCGTCTGGTCCTGAACTACAGCGGCGGAAGCGCGCCGCTGCCTGCGGTTGGTGCGAGTTACTCGGGCGGCGCTGGCTTCGACACGCTGCAGGTGGTGAACGGCGGTTTCACGACGATCACGAAAAACTTTACTTCGGCGACCTCGGGCTCGGTCAATCTTGATGGCCGCACGATCAGCTACACGGGTCTGGAACCGGTTTTGCTGAATGTCGGCTCGGTGGCGAATCTCGTTTTCAATCTCCCTGCGGTAGCCAATCCCGACGTGACGCTCGGCAATGACGTCGGGGGCGTTTCCAACACGTCGGAAATCCGCGGTTCGACTTTCGAAGCGACCGCTTTCACGAACCCCTCGATATCGATGACGGTCAACCTTGGGTCGACCGGAAACGACGTGACAGTGCTGCCGATGGACAATGGTTTCAATCCGTCTGGCCCGTTCACCGTTGTCGGCGGTGTCAGCGTCGATTCGATCAATTTCGTTTCTACCGGCGGGGTCAACGAAGTTCTCGCAGTCCAGCCTACGGGGCCCGGTGCCGCCGTCGTCTCTCGTACCACCGGAAAGGCGTTGACGCTGTCCACCGTCGAGTCGTTGCGGTTGGTTGGCCAGTCTTCCGACATTGACAGTTATCAGGTTTCGGGAAGTAGCGGCAATGACACTTACAATTTGGTTCCCGGGCCGACCAGCGACAAAGGCTCGGTGACGGGCGTTATCAACGCCAATGGCGGCGGCTATCAGCTCTTGCCGATCAGCTACACGGGCATGAACGTCGCGGCCGGGGCTCTCTTCAACGAGCCCGCCATCGGTGGTAACGACACATTTTTGCTCACGGGCACGGACGGACTGGACGCCGTCAGCATTGTCGACGACGGCACGACAACGGGCGTCTTCATTGCGATGACTTCGGATGGGTTGCCGATGGTCAATGTGGCCGTGTCCAGTTTGACTGGATTCAATAATCAAGGCACGATCGGGGTGAAGACGGGCAATGGCCTGGATGTCGTCACGGTCAATTCGCTGTCGCTGATGGGGCCATCGACCCCATTCCCAGTCACCGCGAATCTTGCCATCGACATGGGCGCTCCCGAGTCGGGCGATGTCCTGTCGGTGGTCGGCGTGGTGAGCGACTTCGACGTCACGCTCGATTTTCTCAACGACTTCAACTCGATCACTTTCCAGCCCGGCGGTCCAACTTCGCGGATCGATTTTTCCAACACGTCTCGGCTAGTGCTCGATGCTGGAGGCAATACGGCGGGGATCTTGTCGGCAACTAGCGACTTGGAATTGACCTCGGGCGGACCTATCGGCCTGAATGCCAAAGCCACCGGTGGACAGACGGAAGTTTCCTTGGGGAACTACTCGGATCTCTTCGTCGGAGCGTTGACGGCAACCAATCGTGTCGTGATTAGCGGCACCAACTTTTCGGACTTCATCTCGGTCGCGAACAACACGGTCCAGGTCAACTTGGATCCTGTGATCAACGTCGTTCAGTCCGCGACGATCACGCTCGACGGCAAGGCGGGCAACGACACCTTCGATGTGGCTCCAGGCTCGCTCCCGATTTTCGTGGATGGCGGCGAACCGATCGGCATCACGGGCGATACCCTGAATCTCGTGACCAATGGGACGCCGGTGCTCTACGCTTCCGGACCCGAATCGGACGCGGGCGGCTTTCAACTGCTGCCGGTTGTTGGCCCGCCCAGCGCGATCGTGAGCTTCGACCACATCGAATCGATCGCTCCGATCAGTTCTCCCGAATTGACCGTAGCGGGTACTACGGGCTCCGATGGCGTCACGATCACTCAAACCGGCACGGAAGATTTCACGTTGGTCACGAGCGGCGGCACGGTGCTCACGTTTGTCGACACGCCGGTGATCAACCTGGTGACGGGTGCGGGCGACGACAAAATCCAGATTCAGACCGACGAGGCTCTGGGCGCTTGGAATGTCATGGTGAACCTGGACGCCGGGTTGCCGACCGCGAGCGACACGTTGGTCATTGGAACCGCGGGCACCGACGCCGTGGTTTACTTACCGAGCACGGTGAACAGTGGCGCCGTGTTCGTTGCGAATCTTGGCTTGTCCGTGTTCGCTACCAATGTTGAGCATGTCATTTACGATGGCCAGGATGGTGACGATAGCCTGACGGTGTTCGGAACAACCGGCGATGACACCTTCACGCACACGCCGGGAACCACCATCGATTCGGGCCTCTTCCAA
>JBIKVL010000067.1:0-9842 GCA_044356875.1 Pirellulaceae bacterium
GCTCGGGTCGACCAGGTTTTCCAACAAGTAATCGAGATTGAACCGCTGGGCGCCGGTGAGGTCGGGACCGACCGCTTGGCCCGCATCGAACAACCGATGGCAGCTCGCGCAGTGCGTTTGGAAGAGCACCCGGCCTGCCGATCGATCGCCCGCCTTGAGTGTCGTCGGGGTGAGCCGCTTCCTCAGGTCCGCGATGGTGCGGGCGCGATCGGACGGCGTCGTTCGCAATTCGCCCCAGACGCGCCGCAGCCGCTCGGAGACCGCAGGATCGCGAAGGCTCGCGATCTGCCGGGCGGCGAAAGCCGTCAAATCGCCGCGCGGAACACGGCCATCCGCGACGGCGTCGAGCAGCGCCAGCGACCAAGCCGGTCGAGCGGCGAGCGCCAGAATGGCGTCGCGCCGCGTTTCCGGGGTGAGTTTGGGGTAAAGCGGCAGGATCGCGTCCACCGTCCGGGGATGATTGAATTCGGGCAAGCCACGCAGCGCGGCCGACTGCAAGGCCGATGGCGCGTTGGGTTGGGACAGAACGTCGAGCAACAGTTCGGCTGTTCCTTCCGCGCGTTTCGCGACCAGCGCCTGGACGGCGCGCTCGCGCCGCGCCGGTTCCGCCGCCGCACTGGCCGCGTGTTGCCGCAGTTGCCGCAATGCGGCGGCGTCGTTGAACACGAGAGCGACTTGTTCGGCCGTATCGACGATCGCCGCGTCCGCGTCGCGGCCCCATCGCGCGAAGGCGGCCGGCCAGGATTTGGGCGGCTTCGCGGACCGACGCCCGGCGAGTCCCAGGAGGAGGCCGTCCAGCGTATCGCGGGCAGTTGCGGCCCCTGTGCTGGACTCGGCGAGGCTGGCGGCCATCGCTTCCAGCGTGGACTCGTTGCGTTCCAAACCGGCGGCGCGCCGCGCCGCGTGTCGACGTGCGGCGGACTGGCGGGAAGCGAACGCGAGCCGCAGGAATCGGGTGGCGTCCAGATCGACCAGCGGTTCCAAGGCGTACCAATTCATGAGCGGCAGATTCGGGTCGGTTTCGTCCTCGACGCGGGACAACAGGCCGGCAAGCGATTCCCAACGCCGGTCGTACGGCAGACGCTGCAAAGCGGACGAGATTTGGAGCCGCACGTAGGGCGACGGATCGCTGGCCGCCAACGCGGGGAAACGCGCGAGGGCGGTCGATGGCGGCGCGCGGTCTTCGCAGAGCAGCCGCACGGCCCAGCCACGGATGTGCTCGTCGGCATGGTCGAGCAGTCCCACTAGAAAGGCATCGTCCGCGCCGCCGATGACATGCAATGTCCAGAGGGCGCGGAGCTTTCGCGGCGTCTCGGGATGGGATGTGAACAGCGCGCGCAACCGCGCGCGGGCGGCGGACAGGTCGCGTCCCGCCGCGAACCGTTCTTGCAGCACGCGGCGCGCGTGGCGCACGTGCCAGTCGTTGGCGTGCAGTTGCAGCTCCACCAGTTCGACATCGCCGCAAGCCGGCGCGGGCTTGAAATCGGCTCGCGGCTGTCCGTAGGCGATTTTGTAGATGCGGCCCGTCTGGCGCCGGGTGTTGCGGACGCTATGGCATTCGCCAGTGTCGGACCAGTCGGCCGAATAGACGGCGCCGTCGGGACCATATTGGAGCGTCACGCCCATGAACCATGGATCGCGGGCCCGCATCAAGTCCTTTCCGTGGGAAGCGGCGTAACCCGATCCAATGCGTCGCGGAATATCGTTGTTGATCCGCTTGCCATGGATGTTGTGCATGAAGACCGTGTTGCGGTACTCGGCCGGCCAGTTATCCCCCAGGTAAACCATCGTTCCACAGTGCGCGTGGCCGCCACCCGCCTCGTCCTCCTCGGGACTGCCTAGCCCGTCGCGAACGTTCGCTTCGCCCACGAAATGCAAATGATCGGCGATGCTGGCGATCCGCTCGAACGCGAACTGGCTCGACTGCCGGTTCCGCCACGGCTCGTAATGCGCTCCTTGAATCGCGTGGAAAAGATGCGGGTTGACGCAGTTGCAAAGGAACGCTTCGCCGTAGTCGTTCCAGTCGATTCCCCAGGGGTTGGTCGTGCCGTCGGCGAACGCCTCCCACTGATGCCGAACGGGATGGAAGCGATAGACGCCGCCGTCGAAGCGAATTCGCTGCGGCTCGGGAGTCCCCGGTTTTCCAATCATCGACCAGTTCGTCCGGCCATGGGTTCCGTACAGCCATCCGTCCGGTCCCCACGCCAACGCGTTCGCCAAATTGTGGGAGTTGGCATGCGTGCCAAAACCATCGAGCAGCGTGACGGGAGGGCCATCCGGTCGATCGTCGCCATCCCGGTCGGGAATGAAGTAGAGCGACGGAGGCGAAACCACCCACACGCCGCCGAACCCGACTTCCAGCCCGGTGACGTAGTTCAGTTGGTCGTAAAAGACCGCGCGACGGTCGAACGTTCCATCGCCATCGACGTCCTCGAAAATCAAAATCCGATCGCCCGGTCGGCTTCCATGAACAGGGTAGTTGTACGCCTCGGCCACCCAGAGCCGGCCACGATCGTCGAAACAAAACCCGATCGGTTGGCACACATCCGGCTCGCCGGCGAACAGCGTGACGCGGAATCCGGGCGGGACGATCATCGACCGCGCGGCTTCGGCCGGCGGCAAGGGCGAGTCGACTTCGGGTTCCGCCGCGGCGCAGCGGCTGGCGATCGACCGCCAGTCGCGTCGCGCTAGCGGACCACACGGTTCGCTGGCCATGAGCGACACCGCGAGGAGCGCGGCCCAACGACAACTCGCGGACCAACGACAACTCGCCGCCCAACGACAACTCGTGGCCCAAGCAACGGCCCCGCCCGTTGGGCGTACCGAGAGAACGTAGGCGGCAACGGCGCGACAACCAGGCATGGCCGAAAGTCTCCAAGGCGGACTCGACGCGTTCACCGACACAATATCGGCTGTGACGCGCGGCTGCCACCGGCTGTGCCGCGCGGCTGCTACTGGCTGCCGCTGACCGTTCGGCTTGGATCCGCGATCGAAGACGCCGCGCGACATCTGCTACATTGCGAAACCGAACGGAAAGGTCACTCGAAGGAGGCGTTCGTCCATGGCGTACGGCAAAGAATGGGAAGGCGGCCGGCAGTGGCTCGCGAGCGGGCTAAGGCTGGAGATTTGCGGTCGAGTTGGTCTTTGGTGGGCGTTGGCTGCGGTGATCGCGGCGCTCTCGACATTGACTGGCGGGGCATTGACTGGCGGGCTGCTGACTGGCGGGGCATTGGCGTGTGCGCAAGAAAAAGCGGCGCGTGAGACCGCTGGGGTCAAAGTGGATGGCGGTGCCAACCCATCGCAAGCGTCGGGGCGGCGGCCCAATATCCTGTTCGCCTTCGCGGACGACTGGGGACGATTCGCGAGCGCCTACGCGCGGCTCGATGGCCCGGGCACGGTCAACGACATCCTGAAGACTCCCAACTTCGACCGGTTGGCACGCGAGGGTCTGCTATTCCGACGCGCGTTCGTCTCGGCGCCTTCCTGTACACCCTGCCGCAGCGCCTTGGTAAGCGGCCAGCATTTCTGGCGGACGGGCCGAGGCGCGATTTTGCGTGGCGCCGTCTGGGAAGAACGGCACGCCGCGTTTCCGTTGTTGCTGCGGGATTCCGGCTACCACATTGGCGAGACTTACAAAGTCTGGAGCCCCGGCACTCCGGGCGACGCCCCTTTCGGAGCTGGCAAACACGCGTTCGAAAAAGCGGGGGGACGCTTCAATCAGTTTTCGCAAAACGTCACCAAAATGCTGGCTCGCGGCGAGCCGCTCGAGCCCGCCAAGCAATCGCTGTACGCCGAGGTGCGGGCGAACTTCGACGCCTTCTTGGCCGCCCGCCCCGCAGGCCAGCCGTTCCTCTATTGGTTCGGACCGACCAACGTCCACCGCCAATGGCAACGCGGTTCCGGCAAGCGGCTGTGGGGTTTGGAACCCGACGAGCTCCGCGGAAAGATGCCGCCGTTCCTGGCCGATGAACCGGAAATCCGCGAGGACTTGGCGGACTACTTTGGCGAAGTGCAAGCGTTCGACGCGGCGCTCGGCGTGCTCATGGAAAGGCTCGCCGAACTCGGCGAACTGGACAACACGCTGGTCGTGGCCAGTGGCGACCACGGAGCGCCAGGGTTTCCCCACGGGAAATGCAATCTGTACGATTTCGGCTCCAGCGTCTCGCTGGCGATGCGCGGTCCTGGCGTCCGTCCCGGCCAAGTGTTCGACGGCTTGGTAAGCCTCGTCGATCTTGCGCCGACTTTCTTGAAGACGGCCGGACTGGCGGTTCCCCCGGCGATGACAGGCCGCGACTTGACAGCCGTTATGGCGAATGCCGCGGCGGAGACGTGGGACGCGGTCTTCATCGGACGCGAGCGGCATGTGGAGAACGCGCGAGCCGATTTCGCCCCCTATCCCCAACGGGCCATTCGGACCGGCGATTTTTTGTACATCGTGAATTTCCGTCCCGAACGTTGGCCGCTCGGCGATCCCTATCGACTGTTCGACGGCGAACCGCCCACGGATCGCGAGGTTTCCGAGCAAACTCGGACCACCTTGCCGGATGAAGACGCGGGACCGGCCAAAGCGTGGTTGGTCGCGCGTCGCGCCGATCCTCGTTGGAAGCAACTCTTCGACCTCGCCTACGGAAAGCGGCCCCGCGAGGAATTGTACGATCTGCGGCGCGATCCCCATCAGGTCCGCAATGTGGCAGGCGAAGCCGAATACGCCGAACAACGAGCGTCGCTCGAAAAACGGCTCATGGACGAATTGAGGCGGACTGGCGATCCGCGTCTGGTCGAGGATGGCCGGTTCTTTGAAACACCGCCGATGGCTGGTCCCGTCGACGATCCGCCCGCCCGTCCGGCCCGACCCGGTAAAAAGTCGAACGACGCGAATGCCAAGCGGGCCCGCGATGCGTCCGCCGCTGCGGAGGCCGCCGCGCCCCGCGATGCGTCCCCCACTGCGAAGTCCGGTTCGCGCCCCGGTTCCCAGTCCGCCGCCGTTGCAACGGGAGGCGCGACGCGGCGACTCAACGTCGTCTTCATCCTCGCGGACGATTTGGGTTGGGCCGAAACGGGTTGCTACGGCCAGAAAAAGGTCCCCACTCCCCACATCGACCGCTTGGCCTCCCAGGGAATGCGGTTCACCCAGCACTACTCGGGAGCCCCCGTCTGCGCGCCGTCACGGTGCGTGCTCATGACCGGAAAGCACTTGGGACACGCTGAAATTCGCGGGAACCGGCAGGCAAAAGCGGCGTTTCCGCAGTTCCAAGAAGGACAACATCCTTTGACCGCCGAGGCGGTGACGCTGGCCACACTGTTCCAAAGAGCCGGCTACGCGACGGGGGCGTTCGGCAAATGGGGGCTCGGGCCCGTCGGCAGTACGGGCGATCCCAATCGGCAGGGCTTTGACCTGTTCTTCGGCTACAACTGCCAAGCCGAAGCCCACAGTTACTTTCCGAGCCATTTATGGCGCAACGCCGAGCGCGTAACGCTCAACACCCCGGCCGTTTCCGGCCACCCCAAGCCGCCTACCGGCGATATTCGCCTCGCCGACTGGCAAGGCCAACAGTACGCTCCCCGCCAAATCATCGCGGAAGCGGAGCGATTCTTGGACGAACAGGCGGGCCGGCGCGCCGAGCAGCCTTTCTTCCTCTACTTGCCGTTCATCGAACCCCACGTGGCGATGCACCCGTTGCCCGAATCCGTCGACAAATTCCCGCGTGAGTGGGATGACAAGCCGTATCGCGGCCAATGCGGATACACGCCCCACCCGCGCCCACGCGCTGGCTATGCGGCAATGATCGCGGATTTGGACAGTTATGTGGGAAGGATCCTTGCCGCGCTCGAAAAACACCGCCTCCGCGACCGCACGCTGATTGTGTTTTCCAGCGACAACGGCACCACCCATCCCCACCCCGGCGATTCGACCTTTCATGTCGGCGGCGTGGATGCGAAGTTCTTCGCGAGCACCGCCGATTTGCGCGGCTACAAAGGCAGCGTTTACGAAGGTGGCCTTCGCGTGCCGCTGATCGCGTCACTGCCCGGCGTTATTTCAGCCGGTTCCGTGAGCGACGCCCCGAGCTATTTCGCGGATTGGATGCCAACTTTGTGCGAGGCGGTTGGGCTCGTGGCGCCCGCGAACATGGATGGCGAAAGTTTGTGGCCCATATTGCGCGGCGGCGCTCCTCCCGCGACTCGCAAGCCGATGGTGTGGGTTTTCCCCGAGTACGGCGGACAGGTCGCGGTACGCGTCGGGAATTGGAAGGCGGTTCGGCAAAAGCTCAAGACGAAGGCCCCAGGCCCCTGGGAGCTCTACGACCTCGCGGTCGACCGAGCGGAACGCAACGACGTTGCGGCCAGTCATGGCGATGTGATTCGCGAAATCGAGCGGATTGTGCGGGCAGAAACGAACGACAACAAGACTTTTCCCGTGCCTATCGGTCTCGAGCGGGGAATTCCCGAGGTGCCGCGATAGTCCGCAAGTCCGATATTTCCCCTACAATACCTATATTCCACTTGAAAAAACACCACTAAACCGCTAGCCTACCCTCAGTTTGAATTCCCCCCGTTGGGATTGTGGAGGGATCGAAAGGTGCCGTTATCGGTGCCGCTCGATCGGCATTACTCCCGTAGTCCCTCTTACGAGCAGTGTTGCTCGGTTTCGTCGGCGTGATCGAGAAATGTCGTTTGGGGGGCTTTTAGGGATCGAACCGTCTTATCTGTCTAGGGGTGATTGATGTTGCACAGCATGTTGTTCGCGGGCAGTGGAAAACGGCGGAAGCGGGCTTCGAGAGCGCGACGCGCCTGGGCCAAACTGTGGGGCAGCGAACGGTTGGAAAGTCGACGTGCCATGGCCTCCGGCGCGTCGCTTCTCGCGGGACTCGACGCGGCGGGCAATTTCCTCATCGTCGACTCGTTAGGCGGAGTTGACGACAGCGTGACCATTTACCGAGACGGCGACCAGATCGTCGCCTTCAGCGAGGCCGGTGTCGAGGCCGACGGCGTGGGGGAAGAGGGAGACAACACGGTCAGCGTCATAGCCAGTCAGATCACGGGCCGAATCATCGTGGACTTGAAGGGCGGCAGCAATAGCTTGCTTGTAACCTGGAATAACGCTGCCCCAACAGGCGGTCCGGAAACCGCGGTCGCGGGGGACGATCCTACGGTTGCTGGCGGCATCACCTATATCGTGACGGGTGATGTCGACGCCGATGATTCGCTCGTCGTCAGTCCGCCCGCCGAATCTCCGGTGACCGTGGATTACTCGACAGCGATCGTCCCACGGTATTCGGGAACCGTTCGCGTCGGTGGCGCTGCGGGAGCCGTTCGGTTTCAAAACGTGGTGAATTCCGAAGGCCCCACTTTGACGCTCGAAGGCAGCGAAACCGTGACGTTCAATCTGCCCGGTCTCGGCGATGCCGGCGAATTGGGAATCACCGACTCCGACGGTCCTGGCAACATTATGCTCAGCAGCAAGCGGTTAGCCGGTCCCTCGTTCGCGAGCACTGTAATCGCCACCGAGGGCCCCGTCGCCGTAACCGTGAACATGGGGCGGGACAACGGCGTGTTTACCGTCGCGGCCGTCCGGGGCGACGAAGAGATCTCTGACATCGTCACGGTGAATGGCGATGGGGGAAGCGACCGCATCACGGTGGGCGTCACCGGCTCCCCGGTAACTGTGGGCGTCACGCTGAACGGTGGCGATGGCAACGACACTTTGGTCGGCAGCAATGGCGAGGATACGCTCAATGGCGGAGCCGGCGAAGATGTGCTGCGTGGCGGTAACGGCGACGATACCCTCGGCGGCGGTGCTGGACGCGACCAACTATTCGGTGAGTCGGGCGACGATTTGCTGAATGGCGATCAGGGGGATGACACGATCGAAGGCGGTCTTGGCGACGATTCGCTCGTTGGGGGACTGGGCAACGACACCCTCAATGGCGGATTGGGAATCGATGAAATCCGCGGCAATGAGGGCACCGACGTCATCCGCGTCCGCGGCGCTGAGGCGGTCTTCGAAGACGCGAGCGACGACATGGACGGCGGCGGTGGCACGGATACGCTCGAATTCATCGGCGACGTCAACGTCGTGCTCGCCAACTTCGGGGGAGCGGATGATCTGACGGCTTCCATCGAGCGGATCAACGGCCGCAGACTGGCGTTGGTGGGCACGGCGGATTCGAACGTTTTCGATTTGAGTCGCGTGACGGCTGTCAGCCTCATCGGCATCTACGGATTGGCCGGAGACGACACGATCATCGGCACCTCCGGAGTCGACACGATTTATGGCAACAGTCCGACACCGGCAGCTGGCGATTATGACGACAACGACTCAATCGCTGGCGGCGGCGGAAATGACAAGCTGTACGGCGGTGCTGGCGACGACACCCTACGAGGCGAGGCCGGCAATGACACGATCAACGGTGGCCAGGGCGAGGATTCGATCAGCGGTGGAGTGGGCAACGACCTGATCGAAACGAGTGGGACCGAGTCGGAGATGGATGCGATCAGTGGCGATGTGGGCAACGACACTCTGGCCAACATCGGCACGACAGCAATGGTGCTCGATGGATTTGATGCTGGCGAAAACGACCTGGAAACCATTCGTGGAAACGGCGAGGATATCACTGGAAACGAAGGAGATAACACGCTGGACTTCCGGCGGTCCTCATTCGCCTCGGTAGCTCTGGTGCAGGTAACCGCCGTCCGTGGCGGCGACGGGGATGACACCATCTACGGCAGCACCGCCGCGGATAGGCTCTTCGGCGATGACGGAGACGACCTGTTGGTGGGAGGGTCGGGCAATGATTACCTGGATGGCGGAGACGGCGATGATTCGTTGAGCGGTGGCGGCGGACTCGACACGCTGTTCGGCGGCCTCGGTGAAGACGTTTTAACGGGTGGCGACTCGTTCGATATCTTCGCCTTTAAGAGTTCGGCGGATAACTTGGACATCGACCTCGTAACCGATTACCGCAATGACTATCTGCAGTACGAGGGATTTGCCCGCGGCGAATACAGCACCGACTACGCAGCGATCCAGTCGACGCCAACGGCGGACGGTTTGCGTTTGACGCAGAGCGCCAGCGGCAAAAAAGTAGTGTTAGCCGGCGGATTGACCACCAAACCGGCCCGTTCCCGCTTCCTCTTTAGAGAGGCATCGACGCCACCAACCTAATCGTCTCCACCGAATGGTGGCCGCATCGAAGCGTGAGCGGTTCCTTCCGCGCTCGTGATGCGGCCGCCTTATGGACGCCAACGCCGCGAAAGCGGGTTGTCAAGAACGACCTCACGGCCGCCGACAAAGGCGGCCGTGACTTGGGTTTCGGGACGCAGCGGTTCGCCATCGGCGACGAACAAAGTCGCCTCTTTGCCCACGGCGAGCGAACCTAGACGATCGGCGACACCAAGGATTTCGGCCGGTGACAGCGTAATGGCTCGCAGTGCATCGGCGGCTGGCAGGCCATATGCGCTCGCGGTCGCTGCTGCGGCGGCGAGATTTCCTAACCGAGCGGCTCCCAGCGATTCGGACGCCGACAAGCAGTATTTTACTGCCGCCTCGTGCAGCCGCGCGGGCACGGTGTAGGCCTCGTCGTAAGGAGCCGAACGTCGACGCGGCACCCGATGGGTACCGGCGACAATGACCGCAATCTCCCGCCGTCGTAGCAGCGCGGCGCAACGCGGGGCATCGTAGCCGCCGAGCAGAATCATCCTTAAACCTCGTGATTCACAGAAAGCGGCCGCTGCGCGGATCTCGGCCAGTTCTTCCGCCTGGACCATTACGGGTTGGCGTCCTTCCAGCGCCGGCAGCAAAGCTTCCCACCGCGGATCGAACGGATGGCGACTGCCAACGTTAC
>JBIKVL010000910.1:0-2697 GCA_044356875.1 Pirellulaceae bacterium
CCGCCCATTTGCACGGCGGTCCCCTCACGGCCCGCCGAGCCGCCGCACAGATGCGTCAAGAGCGTTCCGACGAGCACCAGCGGAGCCATTCGCAATGGAACGCCGCCGCCGCCAGGCTCATGAATCCGATCGAGGATCAGGTTGTTGCCCGCTTCGGCCGCTGGGCCGAACAGGCGGTAAGCGACCGCCGTGACAAGGCCAGCCACCGGCAGTAGATACAGCAGCCATGGCTCGCGCCATCGCAGCGCGGTGACGGCCTCCAGCGACGCGAGGAACAGAGCGACTGCGGAACCGACGGCCATCCCCAGCGGAACGCCCAACGCCATCCAGCGAGCCAGGAACCGCGCGGTTCGCAGCGGTTCGGCGACGATCGAAGCGAACGCGTCGGCAGCCATCAGCCGACCAGCACTTCCAGCAGATGGTCGAGCCGATCGAGGTTGTCGACCGCCAAGTCGGGACTGTACGCTTCGAGCGCCTCGCGGGGAAAGCTGCCCGTGGCGACGGCTACGCAGCGGGCCGAAATCGATCGCGCGCAGGTGATGTCCATCGGCGTGTCGCCAATCACCCAAACGCGGTCGGGTTGGGTTTCGGCGGGCAGATGGACGCGGCTGGCGTCGAGCGCCTCGGCGGCGACACTGTCGCGATCGGCGTGGCGGTCGCCGAAGCCGCCGAACGCGAAGTAGCCTTCCAGTCCGTAGTGCCGCAGCTTCAACCGCGCGCCCGCCTGGACATTGCCCGTCAGCAATCCGAGCCGAACTCGTTCCAGCCCTTGGAGTGCGTCGAGCAGCTGTGCGACGCCAGGCAGCACGCGGCCCTGTGTCCGCGGCAGTTGATCCGCGAGATGCCGCAGATACGAGTCGAGAAAGCGTTGCCAATGGTCTTCGGTCTCGGCGAGCTCGTGGGCGCGAAACAGATCGCGGGCGATACCGCGATCGGTCCGGCCGCTGACCGGCACATCGTTCGGTTCCGCGATGCCGAACTCCTCCCGCATCGTGGCGCGAAGCGCGTTCAAGCCGGCTCCGCCCGTGCTGATCAAAGTTCCATCGATGTCGAACAACAGGACAAGCATCGCCGGGCTCCGCTTATGGTACGTTACGCCTCGAAAGGAAAATGTACCGTGTTCGCGGTCGTTTTTCGCGGTCGTGTGTTTTCGTTGTCCGCTGTGGAATCCGCCGTCATGCGACTGTTCGAGGGTACGCCTTGGGATCGACCGCCGCGCTGTGAACGCTGCGGCGAATTGGAATCCGCCTGCCAATGCCCGCCGCTGCCGCCGCCCGCGCCGCCCCGCAAGCCGCCGGAAAAACAGCGGGCCCGCGTCGCGGTTGAAAAACGCGCGAAAGGTAAACTGGTGACCGTCGTCCGCGGACTGGCGGCCGCCGACAACGACCTCGTCGAGCTGCTCACACGCTTGAAAAACGCTTGTGGCGCGGGCGGGACGGTCAAGGACGATCTGCTCGAAATCCAAGGCGACCATCAAAAGCGGGTCGCCACGTTGCTCGCCGAAATCGGCTACCGCGTCTAACACCACGGATGACGCGGATCAGCACGGAAAGGCAAACGGCTTAGTCTCACCGTAGGTTCCATCCGTGTTTCGTCCGAGTCATCCGTGGTTAAACCTCTGACCAACCGTCGTTCAAACCAAAACCGCGTCCGCATCACTTTCCCGCTTCGGTGGCGGGCGTCTCGAGGACACGACGTTCGACTAAGTCGTACTTCGCGCCCTCTGGCAAAACGACCTGTCCCGGTTTGCCGTCGGGCGAAGCGCGGCGGGTGTCGAACACGTGGACGTGGTGCTTTCCGACCACCTCCGCGATCGCTCCCCGGACGATGATCGCCGTCGTCTCATCGATTCCCAGTCCGAGGAATTGTGGGTAGCGCTCCATTAGCCGCAGCATGTCGTCGGAACGCTTGCGCTGCGTGAAATGTTGATCGATCGCGGTGCCGGGCAGGAACGAGAAGGCGCGTTCGTAGCCGTCCGCCATCATGATGTGCGGTCCCAGCGGATGGCCGCGAGCCAGATAATCGCCTTGAATCGTCGCGCCAGCGGACGAACCGCCAACGACTCCGCCGCGTTGGAGCACGCCGTGCATCTTCTTCAGCGACTCGGTCTGCTCGTAGGCGTCGACGAACCGCCATTGCCGGCCGCCGCCGAACCATAACCCGGTGGCGCGATCGAGCACATCCCAGACCTCCCGCGTTTCAACAGCGGCTGGAGTCCGTCCGGCCAGGACGTGAACCTCCTTCGCGCCCAGTTTGCGGAACAGCTCGGCCGCGCCGTCCTTGGGTGGCAAGGGTTCGGGCATCGAGATCGGCAGAACGGCGATCACCGCGTCCTTGCCGCCGGCGAATTCCACGAACTTCTGCATCAATCCTGGAGGCGTGCCGCCACCGCCCACGATCACGAGCGTGCCGCGATCGACCTTGGGGACGGCGGGCATCGGCGGCGGATAACTGTTCGCGATCCGGTCCGTCGCGGCGCGGCGCAGCGCGGGAATGTCGGCGATTCGCTGAAGTCCGCCGAGCGTCTGGCCCGGATCGCGCCGGCCCTCGAGCGGCGCGTAGACAACCTTCGTCTGGCCCGATCCGAGCGACTGCAGTTCGCGGCCGCGAACCAACAAGGCCGTATCGCGCTCCATGCGGAGTCCCACAAGCTCGGGACGGGATTTCAGCACGCCGTCGAGCGGCCCCACCATGTCC
>JBIKVL010000909.1:0-2697 GCA_044356875.1 Pirellulaceae bacterium
CGGATTGGAAAAGCGGTAGGAACACGACCTTTCCAGTCATCGCACACGCTCCGGCGTGGCCAGCGACCAAGAGGCCGCTCCACTGGTGAGTTCGGGTCCGTCGACGATCGCGGGCCGTTGATGTCCCGCGGCGTCGCGCTGCACCAAGCGACTGCCGGAGACCGCGAACTGTTCCAGCCACCACAGCGGCACGAACGCGATTTGGTCGTGAAGCCGCCGTTGGATTTGTCGTTGGCGCGAGTGGATTTCAACGCCGGTCCGGCCGCGCGACGCGTCGATCATCAACTGCCACAGGTTGTCGTCCTGATATCCCATGAAATTGTGTCCACCGCGTTCGAGTTCCCGAGGCGCGATTCCGAAGAGGCCCCGCAAATCGCACAGGGAATCGTCATGGTCCAGCCGATAATACGCGAGCTCGAATTCATGGTTGTCGAGCACTTGTTCGAGATATGCGGGAATCGTCAGCGGCATCAGTTGCGCGGAGATTCCCACGGCTTCCAAAGCGCCGCGCACCTTCTCCATCGCCAGGGACGACCGCGGTTCGTCGACGGCGAACGCCAGTCTCAGCGGCTTCTGGAACGCTTCCGGGTGCTTCATTCGCAGCGAGGCAATCAAGTCCCGCGCGGCGACCACATCCATGAGGGTTTCGGGAACGGAGTCGTCGTGCGCGGGAGAATGGGGTGGAAAGGGCCCCGTCGCGACTTGGTGCCGCGCGTTCTGCGGATTCGGTGGGAACACTTCTTGCAAGATGGCCTGCCGGGGAAGCGCCAGCAACAGCGCCCGCCGCGCGTCGCGGTGCGTCCAAAGCGGATGGCGATGGTTGATCGCCAACAGCCAAACGCTATCCCGTCGAATAGGGCGTCGGGGAAAACGCAGGATTCCGCCGCTGACGTCCGCGAAGTCGTCCGCGAAAGCCGGGAACAACAGTTCGATCTCGCCGCGTGCCAAGTCGCTGGCGGCGCGTGCCGCTTGGTCCGCCGTGTAACGCCGGATCGCGATCGATTCGACCAGCCCCGCGACCGGTGGCGCATTCTTAGGCGAGGAATTCGCGGGGTGCGTTGGATTTCGCACCAGGCGGGCCGCCAGCAAAGGATCGGGGTTGGCCTCCAACTGAAACGGTCCCGTGCCGATGCGCGGACCCGCAAAGACGGGAAGGGCGAGCAACTCCAAGGGCTGCGGATGCGTGGAGAGACGAAATGACAGTTGGCGGGATCCCAGCAGCGTTACTTCTTTGATGCCATCGCGGCTCGCCATTCGCGCCGCCTCTTGCACCAGTCCCGCGCTCAACGGTTGCCCGTCCGAGAATTGGCGCCCTTCCGCCAACATGACATCGACGCGGGTGCCGTTGTCTTTCAGCTCGGCCCATTCAACCAGCGGTCCCCGCACATAGCGTTGAGCGGTCGCCGCCGCGGCGCCAGGCGGCGAGCTACCACGGGTTGTTCCAGCGGTGCGTGAGAGCGTTGCCCCGGACCAAGGCTCGAAGAGCCGTTCGAACGCGAGCCCACTGACAAACCGTTGAAGATCCGTGCGCGCGGGCAGCGGAGCGCCGGCGGGAAGCGGCTCGAAGGCGCCGACCAACAACGTTTCCGACTTCCGCTGGCGCCGCAGTTCGGCCTCTATCGCCGCATCGCCCGCCCCCAGCGATGCGGCTGCCGCGAGCGCGATCGCCGCCGCTCCAGCGTTTCCCGTGCGTTGAGCCACCTCGGCGTCGATGAGCAGTTCGCGGGCCCGGCGACGCGCGGCGGCGCGAACGTTGACGGTTGCCGGCGCGTCGGCGGCCATGCGTTCCAAATCGCGCAGCCGATCCCGCGTGATCGCGTGCTCCCCGCGAGACAGCGCTTCGAGCGCCAGTTCCGCATGGATCGCGGAATACTCGACCACCAGCGTTGGCTCGCCTCGATGGGACCGCGCAAGCGTTTCCAGATCGGCCAACGCGGCGGCAAGCGTGCCGGGAGCGCTCGCCCGTTTGGCGACTCGCGTTCGCACCGCCTTTAGCCGCAATCGGAGCTCCAACGTTTGCCGCTCCCGCGGTTCCCAGGCGGCGTTGATCTGTTCGAGACGCGTTAGCAACGCGGACAACGCGTCCGCGCCGCCATCGTTGGCGATCCGCTGGCGCACGTGGTCCAACACGCGTGCTTCCCAGTAGAGAACTTCGGTGACGTCATCCGTCCGCAGCCGCTGTTTGCCGGTGGCGCCGAGCGGCGTGACCTGCAGGTTTTCGCGATTGCGCCATTCCAGCGGAAGGCTCGGCCGCTCGCACCAGCCCGTCTCGACGAACAGACGCCGCCCATCGCGGGTTGTAATCGTGTCGTAGGGAACAACGCGATAAGTGACCGTTCCCGCCTCAACATTGCGAACCGCGGCAACCAACGTGGGGTCGTTGGCCTGTATTGACTGCGAGTGGACCGCGCGCGGCGCGACCGCCGCGATGATCGCGATCATCAGCACCAAGATCGACTGGCATCGCAGGGGCATCATTGCAACAACGGCATCGATTCGATTCCACCGGACTCGGCCAACACATGAACCGTGTCGTTCCACAGCAGTGGCGGGACATTCGATGGCCCGGAGACGGCGCCAATCCGTTGGACAACGCCACCCGTCCGCAACCAGAACAATTCGCCGCGTTGATCCAACGCGATGAGCCGCGCGCCGGCGGGTTCCCATACCAATTGCGATACGGCGGACTTGCCGATC
>JBIKVL010000911.1:0-2694 GCA_044356875.1 Pirellulaceae bacterium
GCCAGCGGCCGGTTCTAGGCGGACTCGGCCGGAACCGAACGGAAACCGGCCGCTGGCGCTGAGCCGGCTAATGGAACCGGCCGCTGGCGCTGAGCCGGCTAATCGAATCGGCCGCTGGCGCGGCGGCTTGATCATTTTTCCGGGAGGCGCATCCCGTAGAGCGGGTCGTGGTGCTCGTAGTCGTCCGCGAGCCAAGTCTCGTCCTCGCGGACAAACTGGACGATCAAGTAACGCGGGACTTGCTGGTTTTCGATCAGCCCGCCGGCATCCCCGCCTGTCACCACAATGTTGAACTCCGCCGTCGCCCGCTTCGGCCGCCCCGAGGATGGCTCAAACTTGATCAATATCGGGCGTTTTATCGTGATTCCTGTCACTTTGAAATTGCGGAGTTCACTGCGAGCGCGGTCCCGCAGGTCAGCGGCGTTCGCCGAAATATGGCTGACCGCCTCCTCGACTCGCCCGGCCCGCACATCGGCGGCCACCGCTTGGATCACAGTCTCCAGCTTCTCTCGATCCGTCTCTACGAGTTGATCGAGGAGGATCCCGAGAATCGCGAGGATGATTCCCGCTCCCACTCCCGCCAACAGCCAGCGCTGGCCCGTTTTCACCCAGCCCGAACCGCAGCCCAACGCAATCACCACGCCAAGGACGAGCAGCGGAACAGAAGAGTCGAAAACGCTCATCGCACCGACTCCTTTTTCGGGGAACCGCCCACCGGATCGGATTGGGATTCGGCTTCAGGTTTGGATTCAGGTTGTTTAGCGTCGGATTCAGGGTCCGCTGCGCTTTCGTGGTCGCTGGCTTGCGGACGCTCGACCGACGCCGAGCGAAAACGCTGCCACCAAAGCACCAGCCATCCGCCCAGCACGGCCACGGTGAGGATCGCGTAGAGCGGCCGCAAACTGAGTTCACGGGCCTCGGCGGACGAATAGGGACGTTGGCCAGGAGTGTCGGCGGGCAATTGCGTAATATGACGCCGCCCCTCGAATTGCCGGTCCAACTGCGATTGACGGGCCCCAAACTTAGGTCCCATCCACATCAACGCGAGCACGCCGGCCGTGGCGAACACATACAACCAGAACCACGGCGAATCGGTCAGAGGCGGTCGAGCGGAGGCTGGAGTGGTCATAACCGCACTCTAGGCGGCCGCTTGAACGCTGGCCGCCCCACCCCTTTCGCGCTATCCGCTTGACGTTCGGCGAACGGCCTACTTCCGCTTCTTGAACAGCGGACCGCCGTAGAGAGCACCCGAGTCGAGCGATTCCTCGATCCGCAGCAGTTGGTTGTACTTCGCCATGCGGTCGCTCCGCGAAGCTGAACCGGTCTTGATTTGGCCCGTCCCGAGCGCGACCGCCAAATCGGCGATGAACGAATCCTCCGTTTCGCCGCTCCGATGGCTCGAAATGCTCGTGTAGCCGTTGCGATGCGCCAATTGGATCGCGGCGATCGTCTCGGTGAGCGTTCCGATTTGATTGACCTTGATCAGAATGCTGTTCGCGATCCCCTCGTTGATTCCGCGTTGCAAACGCTCGGTGTTGGTGACGAACAGGTCGTCGCCGACCAATTGCACGCGGCTGCCAAGTCGGTCGGTCAGCATCTTCCAACCGGCCCAATCATCTTCCGAGCAGCCGTCCTCGATCGAGCAAATCGGATAGTTGGCGACCCAGTCTGCCAGGAAGTCGACCATGGCGGCGGAGTCGAGCTGTTTGCCATCGATCGAGTACTTCTTAGTGTCCGAATTGAAGAACTCGGTGGCCGCCACGTCGAGGGCGATGAAGATCTGTTCACCCGGCTTGTAACCGGCCTGTCCGATCGCCTCGACGATCAAGTCCAACGCCGCCCGGTTGCTGGGGAGATCAGGCGCGAAACCGCCTTCGTCGCCGACGGCCGTGTTGAGCTTCTTTCCCTTCAGCACCTTCTTCAGGGTGTGGAAGATTTCGCAACCCGCCCGCAACGCGTCGCTGAAGCGTTGGAAGCCCAGCGGCATGATCATGAATTCCTGCACATCGACCGAGTTGTCGGCGTGGGCGCCGCCATTGACGATATTCATCATCGGGGCCGGCAGCAGATTCGCGCCGGGACCACCCAGGTAGCGGTAGAGCGGCTGCTGGGTAAAGTTCGCGGCCGCCTTGGCCACAGCCAACGACACGCCGAGGATCGCGTTGGCGCCCAGCTTTCCTTTGTTGGAGGTGGCGTCTAGTTCGATCATTCGCTGATCGATGCCGATTTGGTCGAGGCAGTCCCACCCGACCAATTCCTTCGCCAGCGTCTTGTTCACGCTCTCGACCGCCTTGAGCACGCCTTTGCCGAGGTACACCGCCTTGTCGCCGTCCCGCATCTCCCACGCTTCGTGGGCGCCGGTGCTGGCGCCGCTGGGCACCGCGGCGCGTCCCAACGTGCCATCGCTGAGCGTCACGTCGACTTCCACTGTGGGGTTGCCGCGGCTGTCCAAGATCTGACGCGCGTGAATACCGGCAATCGAGCTCATAGTTCCTTAATCTCCGAAAAGGGGCGACCGTGCCGCGATAGGGCCGAGCGGGCTGCCAACGATACATTCGGCACAAGCCTTATTGTGCGCGAACGCTGGGAAGTTGCCTAGGATGGCTGGCGGCGGCTGGAATTGGCGGGACTTGAGGGCTACGATTGCCCGCAAAGGGGAAAGCTTCATGTTCGCGGGGATCGTCGAGCACTTGG
>JBIKVL010000912.1:0-2691 GCA_044356875.1 Pirellulaceae bacterium
CGTTGGCTGGCGATTACATGCCGCCCGGATGCCGGCTGGCCGTATCCGGTCCGGGCTTGGAAGTGGCGCCGACGGCCGACCCACATCGATTCCGATTTCGGATCGCCGTGGACGCGCCGCTCGGCCCTAGGGAGATTCGCTTGGCGTCCGCGCAAGGCGCGTCGGCGCCGTTTCCCTTCGTGGTCGGCGATTCGCCCGAGCTTGTTCATTCCCAGCGTCGCGGGGCGCTGGCGGTCGACCGATTGCCCACGGTGGCCAACGGACGTTTGGATCTGCCCGGTTCGATTGACCGCTATGAGTTGAGGCTCGCCGCCGGCCAGCAAGTCGTCTGCGGAATCGCCACCAAACGGATTCGCTCGCCGATCGATCCTGTCTTGCGGATGCTCGATGCGGGTGGTCGGGTGGCCGCCACCAGCTTGCCGTCCGCTCAACTGGGTCGTGGAGCCGATGGTCTGTTGGTGTTCCGCGCTGCGGAAGCCGGTGTCTACACGCTCGAAGTGTTCGACTTCCAAATGGCCGGCGGCGTCGACCACACGTACCGCTTGTCGCTGACCGACGGACCGTGGATCGACTACGTTGTCCCGTGGGATGTGCCGAGCGGCCTGGGGACTTCGGTGGTTGTCGCTGGGTGGAATTTGCCCGGTGGAGATGGCCGGCTTTGGCGCACTGCGGCCACCGCCTTGCCGGGAAGTGGAGCTCCAGCAGCCAACCTGGGAGCGGCGGTGGGAGCGTTGAAGGCGGCGCTCGGCAACGAACCAGCGGCCGCATGGTTGAACCAGGGACTGGCGCTACCCGCCTCGCGTTGGCCGGTCGTCGTGGAACGCGAACTGTCTCAGGCTTCGCCAGCGGCGGCCGCCGGGGACGAGGAGATCGCGGTCGAGTGGCCGACGTCGGTCTACGGTCGGTTCGAGGTGCCTGGGGATGTGGATGTGGTGACGATCGCCGCGAAGAAAGGGGAACAACTGGCCCTTGAAGTCGTTTCGGCTCAGGCCGGTTTTCCGACGGACGTCGTCTTGGCGGTGCGGGACTCGGCTGGCAAACAACTCGTGGAGGTGGACGATAGCGATGGAACGCGCGATCCGCGAGTTCGCTGGCAAGCGCCTGCGGACGGGCGATACGCGATCGTGTTGAGGGATCGCAGTCGCCAGGGCGGCGGTCGGAATCTCTATCGATTGTCGATCGCGGCTCCCGAGCCCACGCTGAAGGTGCGGATCAATACGGCCTCGTTGCTGTTGCATCCGGGCCGCGCTGGGAAACTGCCGGTGATCGTCGAGCGTCGCGATGGGCTGTCGGGCGATTTGGAATTGGCGGTTGAAGGGCTACCGCCGGGCGTGTCCGTGGCGCCGCTGGCGGTGCCCGAAAAGGCGTCAGGCAACGTTGAATTGACGTGGGACGTCGCGGCCCATCGGTCGCCGGTCGCCGGCCTGGCACGGGTCGTCGCCAAGTCCAAGGGGGTGGGCGAATCGCGCGAATGGACGGCCGAGGTCGCCGAGTCGCCGACGGCGGCGCCGAGCGACCGATTGTGGGTCGCCATCTGTCCCGAGATTCCGTTCACCTTAAAAGCCAATTCGCCGATCCTCGACGCGCCGCGACTCGCCGGTTTCCCGTTTCCGGTCACGGTGGAACGCAAAGAGGGATTTGCCGGCGAGATTCGTTTGCTCGGCGTTGAACCGGACAAGCGTGGCACGTTGTTGCCGCTGGAGGGCCGCATCGAAGCCGGTAGCGACCGCGGTTCATTGCCGGTGGTGCTACAACCCCAAGTGATCGAGGGGACGACGCATCGCACGCGGGTGATGGGCGTAGCGGAAGTGCTGGGAGCCGACGGCAAACCTTACGCTGTGTTCCATGTCGCGCCAGAAACGCTGAGCGTCGGCTGTTTTCCGGGCCTCATGACGCTTAGCGTTGACACGCCGGTTGTCGCATGGCGACCCGGTGTCCCGGCGGCCGTTAGAGTGCGTGTCCGTCGCCGGGAAGGCGTGGGGCCCGTGCGGTTGCATCTGGTCGTTCCCGAGGATTTTTCGGGGGTTTCCGCCACGTCGGTCGACGTCCCAAATACGGACGGCGAGGCGATCGTCGAGTTGACTTTCGCCACCGACGCTCGACTGCCGCCCCGCGCGACCGTGGAACTGCGTGGCGAGTCCTCGCGGGACGGTTTGCCGGTTTATGCTCAGACCAGCTTGCGGTTGGAACGGGATCGGTAAAGTCGCGACGCTCCGACGCGTGACTCGCACGCCGCGATTGGAACTCGGGACTGTTCAAGGAAAGTAGGGGCGCGATGAGCCACTCGGCAGAGGAACGTGGGCGACACATCGAACTGTTGAATCAGACGCACGATTTTCCGACTCGGGTCGTGATAAAGGTGATTGGCGTCAATCGACCGACCTTGGTCACGGAGGTCGTGACGTGTGTCCGATCGGAAATGAGTTTTGAAGACCCGCCGGAATACTCGCTGCGGGAGGCCCGCGGTGGTCGCCATATCGCGATCACCATCGAGCCGCTGTTGGAGCGCGCGGAGCAAGTTTTAGCGATCTACGACCGCTTAAAAGTTCTCGAAGGCATCGTCATGCTGATGTGATCGCCTATGTCACCGGACGCTGCGGCATTGTCGCGGACCACTCCGTGGTGCGCTGGCGGCCTTCTTGGGCTGCGGGTAGCGTTGGACCACGGAGTGGTCCACGACCTTGGCGAATC
>JBIKVL010000913.1:0-2682 GCA_044356875.1 Pirellulaceae bacterium
CGACGACGCCACGTTCATCCGCCGCGTCACACTCGACATCTGCGGCCGGTTGCCGACCCAGCAAGAGGCGGCCGCGTTTTTGGCGAGTGCCGCTGCCGACAAGCGGGACGCCCTGGTCGATGATCTACTGCGGACTCCCGAGTACGCCGATTTTTTCGCGAACAAATGGACCGCGTTGCTGAAGAACCGGCGCGATGACGCCAGCGACATCGTTTCGAACTTCGCGTTCCATGCCTGGGTGCGCGACAGCTTGCTCGCGAACAAACCGTACGACCAGTTCGTCCGAGAACTGCTCGCCGCGACCGGCGAGGTGCTCGGCAATCCGCCGGTCGCGTGGTACAAGCGGGTAAAGGAGCCGAAACAGCAGATCGAGGACGTCGCGCAGCTGTTCCTGGGCGTGCGGATGCAGTGCGCCCAGTGCCATCATCATCCGTTTGAGCGGTGGAGCCAGGACGACTATTACTCGTTGGCCGCCTTTTTCGCCCAGGTCGGGCGAAAGCCTTCGGCGACTCGCGGCGAGGACATGATCTTCCACAAACGCGGGACCGCGACGGCGACCAACATCAAGTCGGGCGTGGCGCTTGCGCCGGCGGCGCTCGGCGACAAAATTCCCGCCATCCCGCCGGACTCTGATCCGCGGCTCGCCCTTGCCAACTGGATGGCCAGTCCGACGAATCCGTTTTTTGCCAAAACGCTCGTGAATCGGTACTGGAAGCACTTTTTCCAGCGGGGCTTGATCGAGCCCGAGGACGACATCCGCGATTCCAATCCGCCGACCAATCCCGAGTTGCTCGCCGCGCTCGAACAGCGGTTCATCGACAGCCGATACGATCTGAAGGCGCTGGTGCGGGCGATCACGACGTCCAGCGCTTATCAACTGAGCGCGACGCCCAACGAACACAACCGCGACGATCGCCAAAACTATTCGCGGTACTACCCGCGGCGGTTGCAGGCCGAGGTGCTGCTGGACGCGATCGACAGCGTCGCCGGGACTCAGACTGATTTCGCGAACTTGCCGGCGGGCACCCGAGCGATCGCCCTGCCCGACAACAGTTACAACCGGGCGTCGGCGTTCCTGCGCGTGTTTGGACGACCGGAAGCCGAAAGCGTTTGCGAATGCGAACGGGTCCAATCTTCGAGCCTTGCTCAAAGCCTGCATCTGCTCAACGCGCCGGATATCAAGGCGAAGCTATCGAGCGGCACGGGACGCGCCGAACGATTGGCCCAGGACGCCCAAAAGCCGGTCGAGGATAAGGTTCGTGAACTGTATTTGGTGGCGTTCGCGCGCGAACCGCGTTCCGAAGAGCGGTTGGCGGCGGTCGCTTACCTGCGCGAACCGCGAGCGGGCGCCGACGGCAAACCGCTGGCGCCGCCACAGGCCGAGCGAGAGAACCTGCAAGACCTCGTCTGGGCGCTCATGAACACCAAGGAATTCCTCTTCAACCACTAGGACGGCCACGATGGAATTGCTGACAGCTTCACGCCGTTTGCCAACAGGCGACCGTAAAGGCCAGACTCTTGATCCGGCGCGGGCCGCAATGGGCCGCCGGCAGATAGCCGGATTGTCGTGGTCGGCGGGCGCTGTATACGCCAACCTCGTACTCGGCCTGATTTGCGTCGCAGGTCCGCGTCCGGTGACCGCGCAATCCGTTTGCCTTCCGGCTCCGCGACTGCTGACCACCGTGCCGATGGGCGGGCGAGCTGGCACGCAAGTCGAGATCGACATCACCGGCGAGCATTTGGCGGACGCGGAGTCGCTGGTGTTTTCCGATCGGCGGCTCACCGCCGAGGCGAAACGGGACAAGGACGGCCAGCCGCTCTCCAACAAATATGTCGTGACGATCGCCGCCGATTGTCCGCCCGGACTGTACGAAGCTCGGGTTATGACGCGTCTTGGCATCTCGTCGCCACGCGTGTTCGCTGTGGGCACTCTGCCGGAGACGACGCGAACGAGCAGCAACGCGACGCTGGCGACCGCATTTCCGATCGAGCTGAATTCGGTCTGCAACGCGGTCTGTTCGGCGCGCGCGATCGACCATTATCGATTCGCCGCGAAACAGGGGCAGCGAGTCATCGTCGACTGCGCGACTCGCGGTATCGATTCGAAACTCGACGCCACCGTCGTGATCGCGGACGACGCCGGCCGCGATTTGTTGGTCGAGCGTCGCGGAGGCGTCTTGGATTTCACCGTGCCGAAGGACGGCGACTACGTGATCAAGGTTCACGAGCTGACGTACAAAGGCGGTCCCGCCTATTACTATCGGCTCGGATTATGGGAACTGGCGGCCGGCGTGCCGATCGTGCGGCAAGCCTCTACCGAGGCGGTACATGCCTTCTCATGGCCGCCCACGGGCCTAGCGCCGACTCCGGCAGCGGTCGAAGCGGAGCCGAACGATGGCGTGGCCGCCGCTGGCGGCGCCGCGCGGATCCAACCGATCGCGTTGCCCTGCGACATCGCGGGTTCGTTTTTCCCCGCCGCCGATGTCGACGTTTTCGAGTTCGACGCGAAGAAGGGGGACAGCTGGTGGATTGAAATCGCCTCCGAGCGGCTCGGTCGGCCGACCGATCCGGCGGCGCTCGTGCAGCGGGTCGTGAACGGCCCGCAGGGCGAGCAACTGGTTGACGTGCTCGAATTGACGGACATTTCCAGTCCCGTGCGGGTGTCGAGCAACGGCTACGCGT
>JBIKVL010000068.1:0-9771 GCA_044356875.1 Pirellulaceae bacterium
GAACCGGCCGCTGGCGCGGTCCGGCTGATGAGGATCGCCGGTTCATGAGCCGGCACAGCGCCAGCTGCCGGTTTTCGTTCGGTTCCGGCCGCATCCGCCTAGAACCGGCCGCTGGCGCGGTCCGGCTTATGAGGATCGCCGGTTCATGAGCCGGCCCAGCGCCAGCTGCCGGTTTTCGTTCGGTTCCGGCCGCATCCGCCTGGAACCGGCCGCTGGCGCGGTCCGGCTGATGAGGATCGCCGGTTCATGAGCCGGCACAGCGCTTGAACATGAAGCAGGAGGCAAACGGCGTTTTGCCTTACCGCGATTCGCTGATCAAGAAGCGGCGGACGAAATTCTCGTCGAGCGTGACGCCGAGTCCTGGACGGTCGGGCACCGTGATCCAGCCGTCGACCGCTTGGACCTTTTCGTGTGTCAGATCATGACGCAGCGGCGAATCTTCCACGCAGTCCTCGAACAGGAACGCGTCGCGGCAGGTGCTCAGCCAGTGCAGGCTCGCGGCGACCGTCACGGGGCTCGTGTAGCAATGATTGCACAGCCGCGCGCCGATCTCCTCGACCCGCTGTTTGATGTACTGCGAGTCGGTGAATCCGTTCCGCGACAGGTCGACTTGGTAGACGTCCAGCGCCTGCCGGTCGATGTACGAGCGGAACGATTGCCGCCCGCATTCCTCTTCGCCCGACGCAATCGGCACTGGCGACCGATCCCGCAGCCATTTGTAGCCGTCGTAGTCATCTGGGTGCAGCGGCTCTTCGAGCCACCCGATGCGGTACGCCGAAAAGGACTGGGCGCGCTGCAACGCCGTGCGGGCGTCCCAAACGCAACCGGCGTCGATCAGCAGCGTGGCGTCGGGGCCCAGTCCCTCGCGAGCCCCGGCCACCAGTTCGATATCGAGCGCCTCGGACTGCCCCATTGGTTCCCAGCCAAACTTCACTGCTCGGTAGCCCGCCTCACGCCACCGCCGGCCGATCGCCGCCGTCTCCCGGCCGTTCTTGCCGAACAGGATCGACGCGTAGGCGAGAATCCGCTCGTGCTGCTTGCCGCCCAGCAGCCGATGAATTGGTTCGCCGAAGTGCTTGCCCTTCAAATCCCACAACGCCATGTCGATCGCCGACATGGCGGTGATCATCAGCGACCGGCGCCCACAGTACATGGTGGCGCGGTACATCTTCATCCATAGCCGCTCGGTTTCCAGCGGGTTCTCGCCGACCACCAACTGCCGCAAGCCGCAGGCGATGTTGTGGCTGAACGGCGCGTCGATCGCCGCCTTCACCATTTCGGGCGACGAGTCGGCTTCGCCAATACCCTCCAGTCCCGAGTCGGTGCGTACCCGGACGATCACCGAGTCTTGGCTGCTGGCCGTCTTCTTCTCGATTTGGGGAATCCGCACGATCTGGCAGACGACTTCGGTGATTTTCATGGCTGGCCTACTTCGTTTCGACGATCCAGATGTTTCGGTAACGCACCGGGTTGCCATGGTCCTGCAGGTAGATCGGGCCGGGTTCGGGGCCGACCTTGGCGGGCGCGGCGGTCGTCACCCGCTCGCCGGGCAGTTCCACATCCTTATGGATCACAACGCCATTGTGCTGGATCGTGACCCGCGGGTTGGCGACCAGCTTGCCGGCATCGTCGTATTTGGCGGCCGTGTAGTCGATGTCGTAGGTCTGCCAGCTAAGCGGCGGGAGGCACATGTTGACGTCGGGTTTTTTCACCGAATAGATCCCGCCGCACTCGTTCTGTTCGCCCGTGAGTCCGAACGAATCGAGCATTTGGCATTCATAGCGGCCCTGCAGGTAGATGCCGCTGTTGCCCCGGCCCTGGCCGCGATCTTCGGGCTGATACGGCAGGCGGAATTCGATGTGCAGCTTATGGCTGCCGAACTTGGCTTTGGTCGTGGTGCCTTGCACGAGCAAACCGTCCTCGACGCGGCCGTTCTGCCAAGCGTCGGCGTTCTTGCCGTCGAATAGCACGACGGCGCCGGCCGGCGGGGCGGCTCCGAGCGTCGGGCTCTGGCGTTCGACCCGGGGGAACTTCGCGACCATGTTCCCATTCTTGTCAACGACAGTCAGCGACCGGTCCTTGATCGTGGCCGAGCCGGCGTCGGTGGCGAACACCGCCGCGCCGTCCTTCATTTCCCCCTTCGCCTCGATCTTCGGCTCGCCGTTCCAGCCCGCTCCAGGAAGACCGCCCGGGTAAGCAACCGCTTGGAACTTGCCCATGCCCAGCGCGATGATCTGGACGCCGAACGCCTTTTTACCGTCGGACGATTCGACTTCGCCGGCGTATTCGCCTTGGATCGCGAAGTCGGCGTCGGCCTTCGCCGGATCGATGACCACCGGTCCCTTGGCGAACAGCGGGGATTCGCCGGCCACCGCCGCCAGCGCAACTACGGTTCCCAAAAACCAACCAGCCCGCGACGCACTCGCCGCCCGCCATGCCTTTGAGGGCCACGCCTTTGAGGGCCACGCCTCTGAGAGCCCCGCCTCTGCTAGCAACCGCATGGAACCTGCCTCCGGAGAATGAAGGGAAAGAAAAGAAGGGAACGCTGTGCTCAATTCTCCATCACTTCGGCTTCGCGGCTCTTGGCCATGTCGCCGACTTTGTTCTCGTAATCCTTGGTCATCTCTTGGACCTGCTCTTTCAGCGAATCGCGTTCGTCTTCGCTGAGCGCTTTGTCCTTTTCCGCCTGGTCGATCGCTTTGTTGGCGTCGCGGCGGACGTTGCGGATCGAGACCTTGGCGTCCTCGGCCAGCTCTTTCACGCGGGCGACAAGTTTACGGCGGGTTTCGGCGGAGAGCGGGGGGATGTTGATGCGGATGAATTTGCCGTCGTTTTGCGGATTGAAGCCGAGTCCGCTCGAGATGATCGCCTTTTCGATGTCCTTCATCGTGCTGGCGTCGAACGGGCGGATGACGATCTGAGTGGGCTCGGGGGCGCCGATCGAAGCCAGTTGCTTGATCGGCATGGCGGAGCCATACACTTCGACGCGCAGCGAATCGACGAGGCCCGGGTTGGCGCGGCCGGTCCGAATGCCCGCCAAGTTGCCCTTCAAGACTTGGATGGCTTTGTCCATCCGCTCTTCCGCGTCCAGCAGGATTTCGTCGCCGCTCATGGATTTCGCTCCTTGTCGCCCACGGTCTGGTTGCTGATCAGCGTGCCGATCCGTTCGCCATGGACGGCCCGCTGGATGTTGCCTTCTTTGCGGTAATTGAACACCAGGATCGGCATGCGGTGTTCCATGCACTGCGCGATGGCCGTGCTATCCATCACGCGGAGATTCTGTTCGCGCAGCGTGTTATAATGCAATTCGCGGTAGAGCACCGCGTGTGGATTCTTCTCGGGGTCGTCGCTGAACACGCCGTCCACGCGAGTGGCCTTGAGCAGGATTTCGCAGTCGAGCTCAAGCGCCCGCTGGGCGGCGGCCGTGTCCGTGGTGACGTACGGACTGCCAGTTCCCGCCGCCAGGATGATGATGCGGCCCTTTTCCAGGTGGCGCCGGGCCCGCCGCCGAATGTAAGGCTCGGCGACCCCATCCATGCGGATCGCCGACATCAGTCGCGTGTCGCAACCCACCGATTCCAAGCCGTCCTGCAAGGCCAGTCCGTTGATGACGGTCGCGAGCATGCCCATGTAGTGGGCCGTCGCCTCTTGGATGCCCGAATGCACGTTTTTGAACTGCGATCCACGGAGGATGTTGCCGCCGCCGATCACAAGCGCGATCTGGCAGCCGGCGGCCGCCGCCCGCTGGATCTGCCGAGCCATGTGGAGGACCTCGTCCATCCCCAGGCCCCGCTCGCCAGCGCGGCTAAAACTTTCGCCGGACAGCTTCAGCAGCACCCGCTTGTAACGCGGCGACGACGCGCTCGTTTCCATCGCGCAACCCTCCGTGAATGCAGGTTCATCGACAGTGCCGCGGCACGTGCTTACCGGCACGTAACCGGCGGCATCTGTCGGCATCTGTCGGCCAGCACGCATCTGCCGGCACGTAACCGCCGGTTATTCCTTGCCGAGTTCCCAGTGGATGAACTTAACGAGCTTCATGCCGCTCTGGGCGGCGAACTGGCCGACCGACTGCTTGTTTTCCTTCACGAACGGCTGCTCGGTCAGCACGCGTTCGGCGTAGAAATTGCGCAGTTGGCCTTCAACGATCTTGTCGACGATGTTCGCCGGCTTACCTTCCCGCAGCGCCGTTTCGCGGAGGATCGAACGCTCCCGTTCGACTTCGGCTGGCGGCACATCCTCTTTGTTCAAGCCCATCGGCCGCATGGCGGCGATGTGCATGCAGACGTCCTTCGCCGCCGCGTCCGAACCGCCCTCGACCTGCAGCAACACCCCCGACACGGTCGTCGCGTTGTGGCTGTAGCCGCCGCAGCTGCCTTCCAGGCGCACAAGCCGCCCGACGTTGAAGACTTCGCGGATCCGGTTGAACAGGTCGTCCTTCTGTTCGCGGAGCGTCATCCCCGGCTTGCTCGGCGAAGGCTGGTCGAGCAATTGTTCGCCAGTCGCGGCGCCCGGTCCGGTCGCCAACTGCTTCGCCAAGTCGTTCGCCAACTGGATGAACTCCTCGTTCGCCGCCACTGGCGCGCTTTCGCACTTCAGTTCGACCATTGCGCCCGTGGACGCCGACAGTCCGATGTACAGCCCGAACCGGCCGAACGACGTTTCGCGGTCGAGTCGGCTGCCGAGGATTTTGAGTCCGCGTTCGCGGAGCAAGCGGATCGCCTCGTCCTCGTTGCCAGCGGCGTCATGCAGCGCCTTCTTCACGTCCATCATCGGCAGACCGGTCTTTTTACGCAGTTCATTGACCGCCGCCGCGGTGACCTCAGCCATGGAATTCCCCTTCCCTCTAATTGTCCTATCTCAAGTCCGCTTGTTTCAAAACTTCCTACAAAAAATCGATTCCGCGTTTCGCGAGTGGTTGAAGCCGCGTTTTCGCGGCCGCTCGGAAAGGCTAAAGATTACCGGATACCCGACTACCGTCGAGGGTTCGCGCGAATCTTCACTCCGTTTGACAAACGGGCGCAGCACGCCCGGCGGTGGCTCCGGCCGTAAAACGAACCGCAAACCACCGCGGCGAACCGACCACCGACGACGCGGATGATACCGGCGACGAAAACGCCGAACAACGAACACGCTGTCCGGCGTCGCCAGGCGATCGAGGCTAGCGTCGCCACTCGCTTCGCGCGGCTTCCGGCCTCATTAGCTCATCGCCCGCTCGACTATTCGTCGCCCTTTTCCGCGATCACAGCCCGCTGCGACGGTTCGCTGGCGGTCGGCTTCACCGAACCAACGGTGATGTTTTTGGCTTCGCAGATGGCGTCCGACAGGTGCCGCATGATCAATTCGATCGAGCGGATACCGTCATCATTGCCGGGGATGGGAAGATCGATCAAATCCGGATCGCAGTCGGTATCGATGAGCGAGACGGTGGCGATGCCCAGTGCCCGAGCTTCGCGGACCGCGTTCTTTTCCTTCTTCGGGTCGAACACGACGAGGCAGGCGGGTTTGCGGTTCAACAGCCGCAGGCCGTTCAGGTTGCGGTACATCTTGCGGTACTCGCGCGCGAGCGCCGACTGCATCTTCTTCGAGTAGTTGGCGATTTCGGGGCCAGCTCGGAGCGCTTCCAGTTCTTGGAGGCGGGTGAGCCGGTTGCGGACCGTCTTGAAGTTGGTGAGAGCGCCACCGAGCCACCGTTCGGAGACGAACGGCATGCCGCAACGCAGCGCTTCGCGTTCGACGGCGGCCTGGGCTTGCCGCTTCGTGCCCACGAACAGCACCAAACTGCCGCCGGCGGCGATTTGGGCCAAATACTTTTTCGCCCGGAGCAATCCGCGAACCGTTTCACGGACATCGATGATGTGAATCAGGCCCTTCCGAGCGTAGATATAGGGCGCCATCTTGGGATTCCAACGGCTTGCCCGATGCCCGAAGTGAACGCCCGCCTGTACCAGTTCCTCAACCAACGTCTGCGACACGAATTCCCCGCTTTCGATCGAAATACGATCATTTCGGCGATGACGTCCGCGGGGAAGCTCAAGTCGCTCCGCCAGCCGGCCGCCACAGGTCGAACCTTCGCCATTTCCAGTCAATAAACACCGATTGCCAGTCGGACGATCTCAACGCCCGCCTGCCTGTCCACACGGACAAGCTCCGCAGTGTAGCAACCCACCGAGCCAATTCGCAAGGCGAGGTGCTCTCCCGCCGCACGCGTTAACCGCCGCACTCGTTTCCCACCGTCGTTTACCGCCGAGCCGTAGGCGACGGCTGGGCCTGCCGCTCAAAACCCGCGTTGTTTGCCGCCGTCCTCGTTTACCGCCAATACCGTTCAATGTTCCGTAACTATTTGCGGGATTGAAGTTTGCGTCGCGGTTTTACGGGGCGGTTGGAACCCGATCGTCAACAGTGCTACGGCAAGTTTTCACGGGCGGTCAATCGTTGCCGATTCTTTGGCCGAAGGCCAAACTCAACGTAGCCTAGGGCAACGCCCTAGGACGGTTGACCGCCCCATCACAATTGGTTGGCTGAAAGCCAACCTCACCATCGTCAATGGGAGGGATTGGCGAGATTCAACGAATTGCCGCAAAATGAACCTCTTTTGAGGCGACACAACGGGTTGAGGTTGGCTTTCAGCCAACCAAAGGGAGGTGTTTCGGTAACTCGCGTTTTCCCAGGGTGTGTTGCCTGGCCCACCTGGGGCATTGACCCAGGCTACGTTGAAGTTGGCCTTCGGCCAACAGGTACAACCGTCCTTAACTTGGGGTGAATCCAAGCGTATTTATCCCTTCCTGTTTCGGCAGACGCAAGCTTAATAGCAACAGTGACTTAACGCTAATTGAACGGAATTGCGTTTACCGCCGAGCCGTGGGCGACGGCTGGGCCCGCCGCTCAGAATCCCCGTCAAAACCCGGAAAACCGATGATTCACGAGCAAGGAAGATGGGCACGTCGTTTTCGCTCAGCATGCCATTGCTCGCTTTGCGGCCGATCCGGCGCCTTCGGATTGTCGATACACTAGCTCCCGCCACCACCGCAATCTTCCGACTCTTGTCCGCCACTTCAACAACCGGTTGAGCCGTGATTTCCATGCCGTTCCAGTTTTTCTCCCGGATCCTCGGCGTCGCGGTTTTGCTCGTGGGAAGCCAAGTCGGCGCCGCCGAGGTTGTCGCGGTGCCGTCGCCGGGTGGCCAGCCGATCGCGGCCAAAATGGATGCTCGCGGCGTGCTCCATTTGGTGTGCGACGCGCCCGGCGGTCCCCGATACTACCGGAGCGAAGACGGCGGCCGCCACTTCAGCCGACCGCTCGCCGTCGTCGAACTGGGGCAGACGCAAGGCGTGAAAGGCCTGGAGTACACGGTTTGGGACTTGGCGGTCGCCCCGGACGGTCAAGTTCACGTCGCGATCGGCACGAACGCCTGGAAACTGAAGTTGCCGAAGGAACAGTGGGGCTTTCATTACGCTCGTTTGTCGCCCCAGGCGACCGCCTTCGAGCCGCTGCGGAACATCAATCGCAAGCCGAGCGAAGGGTTCTCGTTGGCGGTCGATGGCAAGGGAAACGTAGCCGCCTGTTGGCTCGCCGACAAACTGTACGCGAACCTGTCGCAAGACGGCGGCGCGACCTTCGGTCCGACTCGCGAAATCGATCCGTCGTTCAATCCGTGCAACTGCTGCACAACTAGCACCGCGTACGGCGCCGATGGCACGCTGGCGATACTTTATCGCGAAGAGACGAACAACGACCGCGACATGTTCGTCGTGCGGTGGAACACGCGGACGGGGAAGGTCGCGCGGCAACCGGTCAGCTCCACGACCTGGAAAATCGACGCCTGTCCGATGACCTACTACTCGATCGTCGCTCGCGGCGACGGCTATCTGGCCGCTTGGCCGACTCGCGGACGTGTCTACTTCGCGAGGCTCGACGCCGCCGGCCGCCGCCAAGCCCCGCTGGAAGTTGCCACCGGCGGTGCGAGCGGCATGCGAACTGGCCTGCGAGCGGTCGCGAATTCCCAAGGCGCGATGCTGTTGGTCTGGAACCACGACAATAAGCTCGGCTGGCAACGGTACGCGGCCGACTGCCGTCCCGAGGGGGCCGAGGGCCATGTCGCGACCAGCGGCAAGGGGGCCGCCACCGTCGTGGACTCCGCCGGCAACTTTATCGTCGTGCATTGACGATTCCGTCCGACTTCCACCATCCTAGCCGCCATCACAGCCGCTTCACTAGCGCCTCGCCGCCGCTGTACTACCGCCCCGCCGCCGCATGGGATCACAAACGATGTTTCGTTGCGTCTGGATCGGTGTCTTATATGGCCTTTGCCTAGTGTCGAGTGGGGTGGCGGCCGACAAGCCACTCGCGCCGGCGACGGTGCAGGAGCTGTTCGCCGATTTCGATCCGCGGAAGGATCCGATCGACGCGAAGACGGTTCGGCAATGGGAAAAAGATGGCATTGTCTTTCGCTATGTCACGTTCTATATCGGCGAATTCAAGAGCGCGCCAGCTCGAATGGCCGCGTTCTACGCCTTTCCCCAAGGCGCTAAGCAATATCCTGGGCTCCTGCATCTGCACGGCGGTGGGCAACGGGCGTTTCTGCACGAAGCCGAGTTCTACGCGAAACGGGGATATGTCTGCTTGTCGATCAATTGGGGCGGTAGGGAAATGGAGGACGCCAAGGAAGGCGATTCCAACACCGCTTGGGGCGCCGTCGATCCGACCCAGAACAATGTGCCTGGCTATTTCAATCAGAAGCCGGGCGACAAATACCTCGATCGTTTCGAATCGCCCCGAAACAACAACTGGTATTTGCTGACCCTGGCCGCGCGACGCGGCCTGACGTTCCTGGAACAACAGCCCGAGGTCGACCCCGATAAGCTGGGCGTCTATGGACATTCCATGGGCGGCAATCTAACGGTTTACGTCGCGGGCAGCGACAACCGCGTCAAAGCGGCCGCTCCTTCCGTGGGCGGTTCCGGTTTCCGCACGCAACCCTGGCCGCTGCTGCCGCAATACAAGCCGCAACTGCCCAACGGCGACGTGCAGCGATTCAACGCGACGCTGGGCTTCGAGTCCTACGCGCCGCGGATCGCCGCGCCGCTGCTCTGGCTGGGATCGACGAACGACTTTCATGGCCTCATGGACGACACCTATCGCACGGGCGCTTTGATCCCGCACCAGAACGTTCGGTATTCCTTCACGCCACACATGAACCACCGCTTCACGCCCGAATTCTCCGTGACGCGTCCGCTATGGTTCGACCAGCACTTAAAGGGAATCTTCGCTTTTCCAAAAACCCCCGCCACCGATTTAAAATTCAAGACGGCGGACCACGTGCCGATGCTGGACGTATTCCCAGACACAGCGCACGACGTGGACCAGGTGCATATTTATTACTCGCTGGATCCCGACCCCCGCGCGCGGTTCTGGCGATCGGCCGAGCCGATGAAGGCGGGGCCTTTCTGGACCGCTAAAATGCCGATCCTCAGTGTCGAACAGCCGCTCTTCGCATTCGCCAACGTTATCTATAAGACCACGAAAACAACTTCGGAACCTTATGCTCGCCCTACCGAGCGGTTCGCGCTCAGTTCGCAGCTCCATACGGTCGCGCCAGGGGAACTCGCCAACGCGGGCGCGATCGCCACCGATAAGGCCGATCCGGTGATCGACGACTTCAGCCATGGCTGGCGGGATTGGTACGCGCTTTCGCCGGACAACCCGCATCATTGGGAGTTCTCGACGCGAAAACTGTCCGACGCGAAATGGCGGGGCCAAGAGGGCGAACGG
>JBIKVL010000914.1:0-2680 GCA_044356875.1 Pirellulaceae bacterium
CGATCGTCCGCTCGATCCACCATGACGACTCGGCGCACGGCCGCGGCATGTACTGGATGCTGACCGGCCACAAGCCGCCCCGGGCTGGCAATATTCCGCCGATGCGCGAGGACTGGCCGTCGTTGCCGGCGATGATTTCATGCTTCCGTGCGGCGCCGAAGGGGGTGCCAACAGCTGTTCGCTTGCCGTATCCGCTGGTCGACAACAACACGCTGCAAGCGGGCGAGTACGGCGGATGGCTGGGCGTGAAGTACGATCCGATTGTGCTGAAAACGCCAGCCGGCAAGCCTTACGGCGGCGTGTCGCGATCGCTCGGCAGCGAAGTGTTGGAACTGGGCGACGTGGACTTCGCGCGGATCGCCGAGCGGCAGGCGTTGCGATCGCGGATCGACCGGCCGGCAGGGTCTCGCGGCGACTACCAAAACTTCCAGCACTTCCACGAATTGGCGAACGACATCCTGCTGGGGTCGGCGGTCAAGCAGGCGTATGATTTGGACCGCGAGGATCCGCGGGTTCGGGAAATGTACGGCGATCACATTGGCGGCCAGAGCATGTTGCTCGCCCGGCGACTGACCGAGGCGGGCGTGCCGGTCGTGCAGGTGTGTGTCGCGGCTGGCGATTTGAACGGTTCGGTCGGCGACATGTGGGACACGCATGGCGACAACTTCAACCGGTTGAAGAACCGGCTGTTGCCGGTCTTTGATCGGGGTTTCTCGGCGTTGCTAACCGACCTCGAGCAGCGGGGAACTCTGGAAGATACGCTGATCGCGGTGCTGACCGATTTTGGCCGCACGCCCCGGATCAACGGCTCAGCGGGCCGTGATCATTATCCGAATGTCTATTCGATCGTGTTCGCGGGTGGCGGCATTCGCGGCGGCCAAGTCTACGGCAGCAGCGATCACCTGGGTGCCTTCCCGCGCACTCAGGCCTGCGGTCCGCCGGACGCCCACGCCACAATCTTCGCGGCTTTGGGGATTTCGCCGCGGGCCGAACTGCGGGACATGCTCAACCGCCCCTTGCCCGCGTGCGATGGCGAACCGCTGCCGCTGTTCTAACGACCCCTCATCGTGTGGCTTCCGACCATGCTGGCGAATCGTGTCGATGTGGACGCATTTTTTGAGCGCCGAGTGTCGAAGAATTCGCCTTGGGGCGCCCGATAACCGGATCGCCAGTCTCCGTCGGATCGGCATTAAGCCTCGTTCACGCTATGGTTTGCGGCCGTTCGCTCTGGCCACAATTGGGCCACTGGGGTTTTGGCGCGGGAAATGCCGAGGGAAGGACAGTTAGCATTGTTCTACGCTGGTTAGTCATCGATCCGCTCCCTCTCGAAACGGTCACGTCTTCGCCGCTCATGAATGGCTCAAACCTGATATCCCGTCGCGCGACTGTGTCGCATCGAAGCAGGCGAAATGCCGGGCGCCGCGCGGCTGCCGGGTTCACGCTCGTGGAACTCTTAGTGGTAATCGCGATCATCGGCATGTTGGTCGCGTTGTTGTTGCCGGCCGTGCAAGCGGCTCGCGAGGCGGCTCGACGCATGTCCTGCACAAACAACCTCAAGCAGATCGCGCTCGCCATGCACAACCATGAGAGCACGTATCAGATGATGCCGTACTCGAAGCGCGACACCTTGCCGCAGCGGAGTTGGGCGCCGGACACGCTTCCGTACCTTGAACAATCGAGCATGGTGAGCGGCGCGTTCTACGACTTGAACGAGAACTGGTGGCGGAGCACGACGTACGCGGGCGTTCCCATCCCGAACTCGACAACGGCCCAGATGCATTTGGCGGTTTTCAACTGCCCGTCCACGCCCAACCAGCGGCGGACGCAGTTCAAGGTGGAAACGCCGCCCGAGCAGAACAAAGTCGGCGCCTGCGGCGATTACTTCGTCACCGAAGGCGTCAGCGTGACGATCAACGCCGAGCTTCCCGCGGCCGACCAGTTTCCCCCAGGGTCCGATCTTCAAGGGGCGCTGCGAAAATTCCCCAACGCGAACACGTTCGCGATGATCACCGACGGCACCTCGCAGACAATCCTGTTAGGGGAATGCGCGGGACGCGAGGACGTCTATCGCGGACGGAAACGGACGCCCGCGATGGCTGATAAGACGCAACCTAACTGCGCTCGAGCGCGGGGCGGTGCTTGGGCGACGAACGACAATCCGTACGAGATCGGCAGCCGCGTCGAATGGTGTACCGGTTCGGCGATTCCCGGCCCGATGAAAATCAATAGCTCGAACGAGCACAGCTTCCTGTTCTACAGCTTCCATCCGGGCGGAGCGAATTTCGCCTTCGCGGACGGCTCGGTGCGGCTCTTGAGCGACACGATCCGCCTGCGAGTGCTCGCCAATCTAACGACCCGTGCCGGCGCGGAAACGGAAACACAGACAAATTGATTGCCATGGCGGTTGGGCGTTGTTAACGACCGCGTGATGGGGCCGCCGGTTCATTAGCCGGCGCAGCGCGAGCTGCCGGTTTTCGTTCGGTTCGGGCCGCATTCGCCTAAAACCGGCCGCTGGCGCGGTCCGGCTGATGAGGGGCGCCGGTTCATCAGCCGGCTCAGCGCGAGCTGCCGGTTTTCGTTCGGTTCAGGCCGCATTCGCCTAAAACCGGCCGCTGGCGCGGTCCGGCTGATGAGGGCGCGCCGGTTTATTAGCCGGCCCGGCGCAAGCCGCCGGTTTTCG
>JBIKVL010000915.1:0-2677 GCA_044356875.1 Pirellulaceae bacterium
CAGAATGCCAAGCATCGTCAATGTCCGCAAGTGGCGCGCGACGGTCGGCGAGGACGAGTTGACCGCGGCACGTGGCCGTGACTCGCGGCCGCGCGTCGGCCTCGGTTCGATCGTTTTTTCGAAATGAATATTCGTCTTTTTCCTCGATCGTGGCGTGGTTTCCAGTTCGCGGTTCTACAACGAGGTGCGTGATGCGTGCAGTGAAGCCGGATTCGATGGTTGTGGCGGTTCCTCGAAGGCGAGTCATGGGCGGCGTGACATGCGGCACGCGGCTTGTGATCGCCGCGCTGGTGGCCTTGGCGGCCGCTCCACTCGCGGCTCAAACCGTCAAGAAAGACATTCCGTACTCAACGCCCGCCGTTGAGCGGCATGTGCTGGACATCTACGCGCCGGCGGACGCGAAAGATCTTCCCGTGATTGTCTGGATCCATGGCGGCGGCTGGCAGGCGGGCGACAAATCGAGCGTGCAGGAAAAGCCGCGATGGTTCACGGAACGCGGCTTTGTGTTCGTCTCGACAAACTACCGCCTGTTGCCGCAAGTCGAGATGGAGACGATTTTCCGCGACATCGCGAAGGCGATCGGTTGGGTTCACAAGAACATCGCGGCGCACGGAGGCGATCCCCAGCGGATCTTCGTGATGGGGCATTCGGCGGGCGCGCAATTGGCCGCGCTGATGTGCGTCGACGATCGTTATCTGAAGGCGGAGGGCGTGCCGTTCTCGTCGCTCATGGGGTGCGTTCCCGTCGACGGCGACACCTACGATGTGCCCGCGATCATCGAGACGGCGGAGACGCGTCGGCGAGTCCATGGCCAACCGCAGGCGAAATTCGGCCATCGGGAAAAATTCGGCCACACGCCCGAGCGCCATCGGGATTACTCGGCGGTGACCCATGTGGCAAAGGGCAAGGGCATTCCGCCGTTCCTGATCCTCCATGTGGCCGACCACCCGGATGTCTCAGCCCAGGCCCAACGGCTCGGAGCCGTGCTGAAGGAAGCCAGCATTCCTGCCACCGTCTTCGGCGCGAAAGAGACCAACCACACGCGAATCAACGCTGAACTGGGCCGAGCGGACGACCCGTCCACGCAAGCGCTGATCACTTTCCTCGACGATTCGCTTAGCAAATGATGCGGGCGACGCGGGCGTTCTGATGTCTTGAGCAAACTGCAGGCCCGGTGTGACCGACCACCGGGCCTGAGTCAACCTGACGTCACTTGGCCCCGGCTTGGACGCGCCAATATGCCGCTTCGCGTTCGCGGCCCAATTCCTGGCAAACATCCGCGAGCCGCCGGAACTTCGCCGCGTCCGGTTGACTGGCGAGTTGCTCTTGCAACGCCAGATGTTCCGCGACCAGTGTCGTGAGCCGGGCACTTTTCGCCAAGTGTCCAGCGGCCTCGTCGGACTTACCGAGGCGCTGCAACGCTTGCGCCAGTTTGTAGTGGCTCTCTTTATGGTAGGGATCGCGACGCACGACCTCGGCGAGCTGCGTGGCGGCGTCATCGAACTTACCCGCATCCGCGAGAATCACGCCCCGCAGGAATGATGGCTCGACGATGTCCGATTGCCGTTGGCACGCCACTTCGACACGCGCTAACGCCTCGACCCATCGTCCTTCCAGTCGCAACAGGTAGGCTTCCGCCAGCGCTAACTCGTCGCGATCCGTGGCGAGCGCCGCCAGTTCGTCAAATGACTCGCGGGCGCCAGCGGCATCGCGGGCGGTGACAAGCAATTCCACCAGTTCCCGCAACGCGTCCGCGACTAGCGACTCGGTCTGCGATTTGGCCGGCGATTTGGCCGGCGATTTGGCCGGCACTCCATCGAGCGCCCTGGTCGCGGGGGAATCGCTGGCGCCAACTACCGAGACGGCCCGCGTGGTGCGGGCGAGACGAACCGCGTCGCGACAGGCCTCGATGGCGGGGATCAATCGCGATTGCCGCCTTAGCGCGCGTGCCATTTCGAGTCGCGGTTCGGGATTCGCGGTCTCGATTTTCGACCATTCCTGGGCGTATTCCAGCGCGGCGGGAAAACGTCCTAGTTCGCGTTCCGCCGCAACCGCGATCCGCAGCGCGGGCGCCCGTCGTGGCGACGCCGGCGGCACAAGGGTCGCCATCCGAGCAGCCACCGCACCTTGCTTTCTTCGCTGGGCCTCGGCAGCCACTTCCAACAGCTCGTCCGGCGCCTTCGCCAACTCGTCCGCGAACACTTCGGCATAGGCCAACGCATCGGCAGGACGGTCGAGTTCCACGCGCAAGCGGCACCGCAGGACATGCGCCGCGGGCCACGAACCGCCCGCCGCCTCGATCGCTCGTTCGAGGCTCTGGTCCGCCCCTATCGCATTCGAGGTCCATTCGCGACGGGCATCCGCAAGCAAGCGTTCGGCCGTCGACAGAGTCAGTCGCTGCCAAGCCAGCAAGGCCACGGCGGCGAGCGCCAGGACGCACAGCACGACAAGCCGTCGCCGTGACGGACGAACTGGTCCGGCTTTGTCTGCGGCTGTCCCATCCCGTCGCTCGGGCTGGTCTGGCCGTAGGCCTGGCGTTCGGTTTGGCCATTCGGCAGGCGGATCCGAGTTCCGCTGACGACGATCGGGCGGACGCCTACCGCTACTCGGTGGGCGGTGGCGCGGCCGGGGATCGTCCGGTTCCTTCGAGGAGGTCATGCGTGCGTCCGGGTGCGAG
>JBIKVL010000916.1:0-2675 GCA_044356875.1 Pirellulaceae bacterium
TACTGTCATGGCGGTTGATAAGTCGGACATGCGAGTTCAGCGAATGTTCGGGGAAATCGCCCCGGCCTACGACCGACTGAACCACCTGCTGTCATTCCAAGTTGATCGGTATTGGCGGTGGCGGACGACCCGGATCGTTCGGCCGAAGGGCGACGCGCCGATCCTGGACGTCTGTACCGGCACTGGCGATTTGGCGCTCGCATTTTTTCGCGCCAACTCCGGCCGCTCGCCTGTGGTCGGCTCGGACTTCTGCCCGGAAATGCTCGATATCGCCAAGCAAAAGGGCCGGCGCCGACCGGGTGCTGAGCAGATTTCCTTCGTGCAAGCGGACACGCAGAATCTGCCTTTCCCAGACGACCACTTTCAAATCGTTAGCGTGGCGTTCGGACTCCGGAACGTGGCCGACACCGATCGCGGTTTGCGGGAAATGACGCGGGTCTGCCGACCGGGTGGCCGCGTGGCGGTGCTCGAGTTCTCCATGCCGCGTTGGCAGCCTTTCAAGGCGATTTACGGCTGGTACTTCCGCAATATCCTGCCGCGAATTGGGCAATGGCTGGCCCGCAACACGTCAGCCGCCTACAACTACCTGCCGGAAAGTGTGGGCGAGTTTCCCTCGGGCGAACAGTTGGTGGAACGGATGAAATCGGCCGGATTGCGAGCGGTACGATACTACGGCCTGACTGGCGGCGTCGCGACGCTGTACGTGGGGGAGAAATGAGCCGCCCCATTGTCGTGGCGATCACGGGGGCGAGCGGCGCGGTTTACGCCCGCCGACTGCTCGAAGTGCTGCTCCAAGGCGGCCGCCGCGTTCATACGGTCATGAGCCCGTCGGCCCGCATCGTGTTCCGCGAAGAACTGGGCATCGAAGCCGCCAGCGGCCCGCTGACGCCCCAGTCGCTCGGACTTCGCGGTCTCACCGACGAGCAAACGTCGCTGCTCACGGTGCATCATCACCAGGATTTCATGGCTCCGATCGCGAGCGGTTCGTTCTTGACGGCGGGCATGGTGATTTGTCCGTGTTCCGGCGGCACGCTGAGCGGCGTGGTGCATGCGGCGAGCGGCAACTTGATCCATCGGGCGGCGGACGTGCATCTGAAAGAGCGGCGTAAGCTGATCGTCGTGCCACGCGAAACGCCGTTGTCGATTCCGCAATTGGAGAATATGAAACGGGCAGCGGAGGCCGGCGCGATCGTTCTGCCCGCGATGCCGGGCTGGTACCACGGCGTCCGGTCGCTCGATGACCTCGTCGATTTCATCGTGGCCCGGATTCTCGATCAATTGGAAGTCGAGCACCACTTGATGCGGCGGTGGGGCGAAAAGGCCGCGCCGGGAGGCGAGTGATGCTCACCCAAGTCCGACATCTACTGGAACTGATCCGCTTTAGCCACACGATCTTTGCGTTGCCGTTCGCCTTATTGGCGGCGGTGATGGCTTGGACGGCTCCGACGGCTGCGGGCCAGACAGCCGGTTTTCGCTGGACGCATCTCGTCGGGATTCTGGTCTGCATGGTGGGCGCGCGGAGCGCGGCGATGGCCTTCAACCGCCTTGTCGACCGCCACTTGGACGCGGCGAATCCGCGGACCAAGTCGCGGCATTTGCCCGCCGGTTTATTGTCGGCGGCCAGCGTGGTTTGGTTTACCATGGCGAGCTCGGCGATTTTTTTCGCGGGCACGGTGCTGTTCCTGCCCAACCCATTGCCGGTCATTCTGTCCGTGCCGGTATTGCTCTTTCTGCTTGGTTATAGCTACGCCAAACGCTTTACTTCGCTCGCGCATTTCTGGCTCGGGGCCGCCCTGATGCTGGCCCCGATTTGCGCGTGGATCGCGCTCAGGGGCGAACTGATCCTGAAGGACCCGCTGGACATCCTGCCCGCGGTGATGTTGGGCGCGGCCGTGCTGATGTGGGTAGCCGGTTTCGACATTATTTACGCCTGTCAGGATCATGGTTATGACACGCGGGCAAAACTGCGAAGCGTGCCCGCCCGCCTTGGCATTCCGGCGTCGCTCAAGCTGGCCGCTGCGTGCCACGCCGCAATGCTCGCGGTGCTGGTGGCATTGCCGCTCGCCTGCCCTTCCCTGCCGCTAGGCTGGCTGTATTGGACGGGTGTCGGAGCCGTGGCCGTGCTGTTGGTTGTCGAGCATCGGCTCGTGCGTCCTGATGACCTAACGCGAGTGAACATCGCGTTCTTTAATGTCAATGCCATAGTAAGTATTGGACTGTTTATCGTCGGCGCGATCGACCTGTTGTGGTAGCCGCCCGGCGTTTTGCCTTCGAAGGGAAGTTTCCCATGCCCGGAAAATCACCGACCTTGGATTCGATTCGCGGCAAGGTTATGGCCGGCGAGCGTCTGTCGTTCGACGACGGACTGTTTCTCTACCGTCCCGATACGCCGCTGCACGAAGTGGGCGAGCTGGCGAACATCGTTCGCGAACGGCTGAACGGCAACGTGGGTTATTACAACATCAATACGCATTTGAACGCGACGAATGTCTGCGTTTACCGTTGCACGTTCTGCGCGTTCCGCTCGGATTTGCGTGATCCGAAGGGATACGCGATGAGCGACGAGCAAATCCTGGCGCGGGGCCGCGAAGCGGTCGAGAACGGCTGCACCGAGATGCATATCGTGGGCGGGTTGCATCATCAGCGCAAATACGAATGGTATGTGAATGTGCTGA
>JBIKVL010000069.1:0-9747 GCA_044356875.1 Pirellulaceae bacterium
CTCCGTGGAGCATCGTTTGGGGGGCGTGGGTTTGTTCTTCGCGGTCTACGCGGCGATCGCCTTTGTGGCGCGAGTGCTCTCCCGCTCGCTGTTCGAACGACATGGCAACCGGCCGTGGATTCTCGTTGGACTTGGTTTGTTGACCGCCAGCTATCTCGCCTATCTTCCGGTTACCCACACGTGGCAACTCGCGTTTCCAGCCGCCTTGGCGGGAACCGCGCACGCGTTGCTTTTCCCGTCCATCATGGCCGCCGGCACCAGCGCGTTTCCGCGCCGATACCTGGGCGTGTCGACATCGTTTGTGCTGGCCATGTTTGATCTGGGGACGCTGCTCAGTTCGCCGCTGGTCGGCGCCTTGCTGCACACGGCGAAAATGGCGGGTTGGCCGGCCTATGAAGTCGCCTTCGGCGCTGCCGCCGCCACGCTCGGCGTGACCACCTTGTTCGTCGCCCGCGCGACCCGCGAGGCGTAAGCCGCCCTCATCAGCCGAGCCGCGCCAGCGGCCGGTTCGTGGGCGACAATACATGACCGCGCAAACAACCGGCGGCGATCCTCATCAGCCGAGCCGCGCAAGCGGCCGGTTCGCGTGCGACAACGCATGACCGCGCAAACAACCGGCGGCGATCCTCATCAGCCGAGCCGCGCCAGCGGCCGGTTCTAGGCGGACTCGGCCCGAACCGACCGAAAACCGTCGGCTTGCGCCGAACCGGCTGATGAACCGGCGGCGGCCCTCATCAGCCGAGCCGCGCCAGCGGCCGGTTCTAGGCGGACTCGGCCCAAACCGAACGAAAACCGGCGGCTTGCGCCGAGCCGGCTGATGAACCGGCGGCGGCCCTTATCAGCCGAGCCGCGCCAGCGGCCGGTTCTAGGCGGACTCGGCCCAAACCGACCGAAAACCGGCGGCTTGCGCCGAGCCGGCTAATGAACCGGCGGCTTGCGCCGAGCCGGCTAATGAACCGTCGGCTTGCGCCGAGCCGGCTGATGAACCGGCGGCGGCCCTCATCAGCCGAGCCGCGCCAGCGGCCGGTTCTAGGCGGACTCGGCCCGAACCGACCGAAAACCGTCGGCTTGCGCCGAACCGGCTGATGAACCGGCGGCTTGCGCCGAACCGGCTAATGAACCGGCGGCTTGCGCCGAACCGGCTAATGAACCGGCGGCGGCCCTCATCAGCCGAGCCGCGCCAGCGGCCGGTTCTAGGCGGACTCGGCCCGAACCGACCGAAAACCGTCGGCTTGCGCCGAACCGGCTGATGAACCGGCGGCTTGCGCCGAGCCGGCTGATGAACCGGCGGCGGCCCTCATCAGCCGAGCCGCGCCAGCGGCCGGTTCTAGGCGGACTCGGCCCGAACCGACCGAAAACCGGCGGCTTGCGCCGAACCGGCTGATGAACCGGCGGCTTGCGCCGAACCGGCTGATGAACCGGCGGCTTGCGCCGAACCGGCTGATGAATCGGCGGCTTGCGCCGAACCGGCTGATGAATCGGCGGCTTGCGCCGAACCGGCTAATGAACCGGCGGCTTGCGCCGAACCGGCTAATGAACCGGCGGCTTGCGCCGAACCGGCTAATGAACCTACGAATCCGCTCGCGGACCGTGTTCGAGGACTCAAAACAGCTCGCCGATCGGTTGGCCTGAGCCGACGATGCTGACCGGGCGGCCGGTAGCGTCGTCAAAGTGGGTTTGGAGCGGAACATTGAGTGTCCGATAGAGTGTCGCGAGCAGATCCTGCGGCGTCACCAACCTCTCGACGACCGCGCCGCCCTTTGGTTCGCTCGCGCCGACAGTTTGTCCACCTCGCAAACCGCCGCCGCCGATGAGCACCGAAAAGCAATTGGCCCAGTGGTCACGGCCCGCATGGCCATTGATCAACGGCGTGCGGCCGAACTCGCCGGCGCAGTACACGACCACGTCCTCCCACAAGCCGCGTTCCACAAGGTCCTCGACCAGCGTCGCGAGGGCCGTATCGAGCGGTGGAAGATGTCGTTCCAAGTTGGGCTCGATGTTGTCGTGGTGATCCCAGTATCCCGTGTTGATCGTCACGCACACGCTGCCCGCCTCGACCAGCCGCCGCGCCAGCAAGGCCGCTTGGCCATACATGTGTCGACCGTAGCGATCGCGGAGCGCATCGGATTCGCGAGTCAAGTCGAAAGCCTCGCGCACTTCCGGGCCCGTCACCATGTCGAGCGCCTGGGCTTTGAAGCCATCCAGTCCGGCAATCGCGCCCGATTGGTCAATGTCGCGGCGGAGCGAATCGAATTCGCGGAGCAACCCAGCCCTATCCCGCACGCTGTCGAACGACAGCCCGCCCGGCAACGACAAATTCGGCACCTCGAACCGCGGCGTGTTCGGGTCGCCGTTCAGCTCGAACGGATTGTGCGTGGCCCCGAGATAAACGGCCCCTTGGTATCCAAACGCTTCGGCCTTCGGCAACGCCACGTACGCCGGCATGAGCGGTCGATGGGCGCCTTTCACGCGGGAAATGACCGAACCGAATGACGGCTTCTGCGGCGCGCTACGCGCCAGCGTCGGTCCGAAATAGCCGGTCTGCATCCAATGCGCCGACGGCGCGTGAATCCCGTTTTCGTGATGCACCGAGCGGATGATCGACAGCTTGTCCATCACGCGCGCTTGCCGGGGAAAACGCTCGGTGAGCTGAATGCCAGGAACGTTCGTCGCGATCGCCTCGTAGGGCCCACGGTACTCGGCGGGCGCCTCTGGCTTCATGTCGTACGTGTCCTGCTGGCTCAGCCCGCCATGCGTCCAGAACACGATCAACGATTTCGGCCGCTTGCCATGAGCCGCGTCGGCGGCGTTCGCGGGAAGTGTGCCAGCCGCTGTTGGGGCGATACCCGTGCGTTCACCCGCAGCCGCTCGCCACGCGAGCATCGGCGATAGCGACACGCTTACGGTCCCCGTGCCGAGCAAACCCGCGCCGAGCATTCCTGATCCCAGGACGCTGGCCCCGAATTCCACAAACCGACGACGCGTCATCCGCGTCGCCCGCTGTTGACGATTGTCCCACGCCATTTATCGATCTCCATCCAACCGATTCGCCCATCCCCAAGGGATCGACCAGCGTCGACCTCAATGACCTCAATGGTTGAACAAAAACTCATTGGTCGCCAGCAGTGCCCACGTCAAGGAACGGTAAGCCTCGCATATGTCCGCTGGCTTGCTGGATGCGTTACCGGATTGTTTCCCGGATTGTTTCCCGGACTGGTTTCCGGATTGCGTGTCGGGTTGCTTCCCCATCGCCGCTTCCTGTTTGGCCCGCAAGAAGTCGCTCGCGGCGCGGGACTCGCGGGTGGTGGGCGGCCTGGAAAGCAATCTCAGGAACAACGATTGGACGTTGGTCTCGACGAGCGTTTCGAGTTCGGTCGGCGTGAGTTCAGGTCGATGTGACTGGGCCAGCCGGTCCACGAAACCGCCCACATGCGTCAACTTTTGGTGGATCTCCTTGGAACTGACCAACTCGAGCGTTTGGCCGAGCGCGGGCGCGTCGACCCGTTCGCATTCGCAGGCCGACATCCGGGCCGGCCGCCCAAACACGTCCAAGAATTGGCTCGGTACCGCCTCGTCGGGCAGTTCGATCGCGCGAGTGCCGACGGGGAACTCGCCCGAGACGTTCGGGAAACGCGTAGGGGCGTCCAAGGTTTGGCTGAGCGCGTCGAGCAACACCTCGGCCGACATGCGTTTCGGATAGTACCGCGCGAAGTTCTGCGAGTCGTCGCGGTTGGCGTCCGAGGGTAGCGAACTGAGCGCGTAAGCGTTCGATGAGCAGATCGTGTGAATGAGCCGTTTGACATCGAAACCGTGCGCGGAGAAATCCCGCGCGAGATAGTCGAGCAGTTCGGGGTTCGAGGGCGGGTTGCTGGGACGGGCGTCATCGATTGGATGGATGATGCCTCGTCCAAAAAAATGTCCCCAAAGACGATTGGCCATGGTGCGGGCGAAGAACGGATTGTCGGGGCTCGCCATCCATTCGGCGAGCTGCTTGCGCGGGTCGGTGAAACGATCGGCGAATCGATCGGTGAAGCGACCGGACGCTTTGTCCGCCGCGTTGAAATCGGGGCCGCCCAGTGGCCGGGGAGCGATCTGGCGCCCGGATCGCGGATGGAGGGTGCGTCCGGACGCCGCAAGATAAATCGTTTCGTTGGTCGGGACTTCAGCGTCGGCGAATCCGCCTTTGCGACCCACGCGTTCGAATACGGCCGCCAGTCCGTAATAGTCGTCTTGGCTCCACCGGTCAGCCGGATGATGGTGGCATTGGGCGCACTGGATCCGCACGCCGAGGAACGCCTGCGCGATCGACTCGACATAGTCCGGCTGCGTGCGGACGTTGCGATACCAAACGGTGGGCGGGTTGGTTTCCTGGCTTCCAGAGGCGGTGAGGATCGCGGCTGCGAATTCGTCGTAGGGCACGTTGGCGGCGAGACTGTCGCGAATCCAGGCCGCGAACAACGCCGTCCCGTGCCGCTGTTTGGAGGTGGCGTAGCCGCGGCCGCGATTGCGGAGGATATCGGCCCACTTGAGCGCGAAATAGCTGGCGTAGTCGGGGCGTTCGAGCAACGAGGCGATCAAGCGAGCACGTTTGTCGGGACGCGTGTCGGCCGTGTATGCGGCGAGCTCGGCGGGGGTCGGCAGAGTGCCGCAGATGTCGAGACTGGCGCGACGTAGGAACTCGCCGTCGCTGGCCATCGGCGACGGCGCGATGCCCAACCGCCGCCACTGCGCGGCGAGCAATCGGTCGATCGTCGAGAGTTCCGGCTGACTGGCCCAGTGTTCCAACTCGCGTTGGACGGTCTCGTCGCCCGGTCGGGGCGCGACGCCATGGAACAGTCCAATCTTCTCGCCGTACCGTACCATGACCGTGAAGAGGCCGCTGCGTTGTTTCGCCGCGACATGGCCCGAATCGTCGACTTCCGCGATCTCGGGTTCATTGGATTGAAAAATGGATAGCGCGGTGACGTCGCGTCGGGAACCGTCGGTGAATCGCGCCTCGACACGCAGCGCGACGTCGCGCTGCGTACCCTCGAATCGGGCTGACGCCGGGACAATCGTCAGCGATTCGAGCTGCGGATCGGCGGCGGATGCGGGCGGCGCGCCGCTGGCGATCCAGCGTTCCAGCGTTAGGTAGTCTGGGGAATCGACGGCGAATCGGGCGCCGCCACCATGCGGCAACGCCCCAGTCGCTTTCAACAGCAAAAGGCTGCGTCGGGGCGCGGCCAGGAAGAGCCGCCGTCCCCGCGCCTCCCGCGTCAAAGACTCATGGTCGAAGGCAGGCTCGTAACCGAGCAGTGACAAGCGAAATCCGTTCTGACCCGTCGATTTGCCATGGCAGCCGCCGCCGTTGCAACCGTGGCGAGTCAGCAGCGGCACGACATCGGTTTCAAACCCCGGGCGGAGAGGCACGGAAGACGCTTCGAGTCGCGGCTCCGAAGTGGTTGTCGCCGCCGCGGCGGGTAAGGCAGACGACACCGCGGGCGGTGCGGCAGGCAGACGTGATGGGGCTTCCTCGGCGACAGTCGGCCGAAGTGCGAGGAAGAGAACGGCGAGCGACAGCGTCCATGCTAGTGGCTCGAAAGAGATTCCAAACGCGGCCGATGAACTTTGCGGGAGCCATCGTGTCTTGGTCATTCGGTGATCTCCAAGTCCAGCAGGCAACTGGCAAGGTAGGTCGGCTGATCCTCGACCGTCCCGATCGCTTCGAGCCGCAATCCTTCGATGGGGCCAAGCGGCGCGTTTTCGGTGGCGATGATTTGGATTTCACCGGTTTCAGTCTGGCTGGTAAAGGTCACTCCCCGGCCCCGAATCCCGCGAACACCGCCCGGGGCGGCGAGTTCCGTATGGATCTTTCCGATGAAACCGTGTCGGCGTTCCGCCGAGTAGCGAACGTGGATCACTTCGCCGCGAGCGATCTTGCGGGGCGTGCGCGGGTCGATCGACATCTGGATTCGGCCGGTCGCCACTTTCGCCGAAACGAGATTGCTGAGCTCCGAGGCGACTGGCGGCTTTGGGGACCGACGGCCCGCATTGGCGGAGGCAACGGGATCGACCGCGAGCAGATCGGCTTGAATGGCGAAACTGAACGGCCCTTCGATCTGCTCGCCCGTCACGGACAGGCTGATCCAACCACGGTTCTCGCCCGCGGGAATCGTGGCGAAGCCGGCGCGGACGCCGCGCGGCAGTCCGATCGCCCGCAGTTCGATCGGTCCCGCATCACCCATTTCACGACGCACATCGACGCGCACCTCGACGACGCTATCTTGAAACAGCGTTGGCAAAAAGGCGACGGAGTCGTTGGGATCGGCGTCGAGCGTGGCCATGGAGTTCGCGCGGCCGATTTCAAGCGGCGGTTCCAACACCGCTTCGACGAACAGCGGCGACTCGCCGACCGCGGCGATGGGCGTGCCCTGCGTGGTGCGAGCCACTCCACGCGGGTCGCCCGTTCTGATCGTCGCTCCGGCAGCGGCTGACCGCGCGAGTTCCCGCCCCGCAACCGTCGCCACTCCTCGCCATTGCGGCAACACCATCTCAGGCGCGCCGCTCGCCGGGGCCGTCACGATCACCAGGCCATGGCTTTCCCCGGCCGCGATCCAACTGTTTTCGCAGTTCCAGCCTGTGGGCAAGTTCAGGCTGTCGATCCGCAGCGGGCCGAGGAATCCGTTGCGTCGATGCACGAGCACGTCGAGCGACTCGCGGCCGCCTCGGGTGGCGCGGAGGCCGGCACCCGGTTCGCCTCGATGCGGCACCACCACTAAGCGAAAGTCCGCATCCTCGCGTCGAAACGAGATCCAATACCGGCGGCGCGGATCGACCGCCGCGCCACCAATCGCATTGCTGGCCACCAGGTAGTACGAGCCGTCGCGCGGCGCCGTGAAACGGCCCGCCGGATCGGTCGTGTCGGTGGGAAAACGGGGCCCCAGCGGATTGCTCGGCTGATCCGCGAGCCGCAACAGTTCGCGGCCTTCGGCGTCGAAGACGAACAACTCGAGATCGACGGGCGATCCGAGCCGTTCCGCGAACCCTTCCAGGTGGAACACTTCGCCGCGCCGCGCCTCGAAAACGTACCAGTCCCGTTCGTCGGGCGCCTCCAATCTTCCAGTCAGATCGCTGGGAACGGCGACAGTCCGCGCTTTGGTGGCCGAGTGATTACCGTTTCCGTCCTCGATCGTCGGCCGTTCGCCGTCCAGTGGCTCGATGAGCGGGGTCGTAACCGGTTGCAAGCCGCTCAGCCACCGCGTGGAGACGGAGTCGACGAACGCCTCGCGCGAAGGCCGCAGCGGCGACAATGCGGATGGCTGGTTGGCCCCAGCCCCGGGCAGTTCCCACTCGCCCCGCAGCCATTCCAACGGGCCGGCAGCGGCCACAAGACGCGGCGCCGCTTCGTGCGGTTGCTCGCCTAGATTTCGTCCCCACAACGTCGCGGCGACCGGTTGTGAACCGCGCGCTAGGATGGCGGGCGTCACGAAATCGATTCGCGGACCGGCATCGATCGCCAAACGATAGACGTAATCCGCGCCGCCGAGGAAAGTCTGTTCGAACACCCGCACGGTGTACTCGCCGTCCGCCGGCACGCGAAAGTCGATTCGCGGATCGATCGAACCGAGACGGCCGCGGTCGGCGGCCAAGCGACGTCCGGAGGCGTCGACGATTTCGAGCGCCCCGCGGAGCGGCGAATCGAGTCGATCGGCCCAGAGGTCGAACACCACCGTTTGGCCTGCTCGACAGAAAACGCGATAGCAGTCAATGTCCGCCGGCTTTTCCAATCGACCGTTCACCATCACCGCGACCGCGTTCGCGCCAGTGGCATTCGCGCTTGTGGCGTTCGTGCCAGTGGCAGTCGCGCCTGTGGCGGTCGCGTTAGTGGAGGTTGCTCCCGCCGCCGTCGCCTGCGAAGGTGTGTCGTTCGGTTCCTGTTCGAGTCGTTCGACGGCTGGCGTGATTTGGAAAACGCGTGGACCGCTGACGCCGCCGCGTCCGACCACTCGAACGTCCACCCGCTGCGGCTCGACATCGGCGGGAATCGTCACTTCAAACGACTTGGCCGCAGTCGGCAACGCGGTGATCCGCGGATCGGCGAACCATAGTCGCGGGGCGTTGGAAACGGGCTGCGACGACTGAGGAGGGATGGCGACCGGCGAGGCTTTGGCTAACGCCGGATCGCCACTCGCCGGACCACCACTCTCCGGACGATCATTCCCCGGACGATGAAACGCCAGGCCGTCAAACGGCGGACCGTCGAGCGCGGCGCCGTCGATGGTGACGAGGACGGTCGTTCCCGCCTGGCCGCCTGCGGGGTAGACGCTCCGCAGGATAGGACGAGGCGGTTCCGCCGCGAAGCTCACCGCTCCCGCGAGAGCGATCGAACAGATCCCCGCCAGTAGGGATCGCTGGCAGCCGTGGAGCCGAGCGACGCATCGACATAAGCCGGCCGATAGCGTCTGCGAGCGACCGATAGATTCAGGAGGAACACGCATTCCGATCGCCTCGCGAGTCATGCGATTCCTCCTGCGACGGGCCAAGGGAGCACGCGGCGCGCATCGAGCGGCACGCTATGAGCGGCGCTCAACGAGCGGCGTGCGTCGCCTTCGCTAGTGTTTGTAAACCCGATGTTGCGGGCGGCCAGACAGGATCTGTTCCTTGCCCCAGTTCGTCACGTTCCGAAAGGCTTCGCTGCGGATAAAGGTTTGAAACGCCTGTTCGTCCGACCATTCGCTGGTGATCAAGTAGGAGGCGCCGTCGGAGACATCCTTCCACAAGTTGGAACGAGTGTGTCCTGGGGCCGCGTTCAGCGCTGTGATCACCGCCGCGAACTTCTCCTCGAAGTCCTGCTGCTTGCCTTCGATCACATGGTAATTCATGCCAACGGTCACCATCGGAAAAATCCTTTGCGGCCAGGCCGCGGCGGGAGTGGTTGCGGAATACAGAGCAGAGCGACGAAGAGAACGGTAAGGTAGTGCGGGGTGGGGAAGGGCGGATGGGCTCGGGCCGGACGGATCGGTCGGGTCGGGCGGCGCAGTTTTTTGACGCCAACCCGCCGACGCTCACCGCGACATGTCGCAGCTAAGGCCGCCGGCGGCGGGCACGTAGCAGTGCCGAGTATAGTCGGCAACCATGCGATGCGCGCTGAACCGCCAGGCCAGCGAGCTGATTGAATTCATCATCCGCTGGATCCATCGGCGCGGGAGTCCGTCGACATCGCGTTCGTAGAACATCGGAATCACCTGGTTTTCGAGCACATCGTACAGGGCGATGGCGTCGCGTTGATCGGTCACTTCGTCCGACACATGGCTCGCGCCGCGGCCGATCGCGAAACCGTTGGCGCCGTCGTACGCCTCGGCCCACCATCCGTCGAGGATGGAGAGGTTTAGTCCGCCGTTGAGCACCGCCTTTTGGCCGCTGGTGCCCGAGGCCTCCAGCGGTTGCCGCGGGTTGTTCAGCCAGACATCGACGCCCTGGATCATGTGGCGGCAGACATTGATGTCGTAGTCTTCGAGGAAGACCACGCGGTCCTTGAACCGCGGGTCGTGCCGGAGATTCGCGACGAACTGAATGAGCTGCTTACCGGGTTCATCGCGGGGATGCGCTTTTCCGGCGATGACAAACTGCACGGGGCGGTGTGGATCGTTCATCAGCCGAGCCGCTCGGTCCAAGTCGGTGAATACCAGTTTGGCGCGCTTGTAGGTCGCGAACCGACGGGCGAATCCGATCGTCAAGATGTTCGGATCGAACACATTGCGCGCCGTT
>JBIKVL010000917.1:0-2671 GCA_044356875.1 Pirellulaceae bacterium
GGAGGGGCGACTGGAGGTTCAGGTGCCGCGCGATTGCCTGCACCCAATTCTCATCTCCAAAGGGCGATCCCCGATTGACACAGTTGCGAACGGCCTTGAGTTCCGCGGCGGTCAGCGGCCTGTTGACCCGCTCGGTCCAACGCGGTGAGCGGGCAATTGGCCAAGCGGAGAGCAGGCGTGGTTCCCGCTCGGGTTCTTCCAGCCATCGGCTCAGCGTGGAAAATGGTCGACCGGGCATTGCCTCGGTTCAAGGCGAGATAAATCCCGCCCGCTTCGCCTGCACGTTTTGGTCTTCCCATCTCGGCATCTTGTCCGAGCTCAACTCCCCAGAAAAGAGTCCTGACACCTTTTCTTCTCGGTGGCGATCAGGATACGGGGCGGATGGGGCGCCGGAGCGGCATTGAAGGCTTGCTTGATCTCCTCGCGCTGGGCGTACTGCTCCTGTCGCCGGCTGGACCATGCCGCGGTGATCGAGGGTTCATTTTTTAGATTGCACGGACGCCCACTCGTGTCCCATGCCCGTAGGTCGCGAAAGCAGCGCAGCCACCGTAAGCGCGGTCGGTGTGACCGCGCTCTTTACCCGAAAACTCGGTTACGCTCTTCGACCGAACTCTCGGTTACGACTGTTCGCCGTCGCGTTTGGGTTTGCCGCGGAACGGCTTCTTTTCGAAACGCGGTTTGCCTTCGAAGCGGGGTTTGCCCTCGAAGCGGGGTTTGTCCCCGAAACGCGGTTTGTCCCCAAAACGCGGCTTGCCCTCGGAACCGGGTTTACCTTCGTAACGGGGTTTATCCTCGAAACGCGGTCGTTCCTCGAAACCTGGCTGCTGCTCTTGCGGCGAACGCGGATCGAAGGGAGGCCGCTTTTCAAACCGGGGTTTGGGGCCGAACTGAGGTCTTGGACCGAACTGGGGACGCGGACCGAACTGGGGTCTTGGACCGGACTGGGGTCTTGGACCGGACTGGGGCCGGTCGTCGCGGGGAGGGCCACCAACCGGTGTCGGATTCAGCGGCTTGCCCGCCACCCGCAGCTCGCGGAAAGCCAGGAACACCTCGCGCGGCATCCGCGCTGGCAAGTCGATGATGCTGAAATCGTCGAAGATGGCGATCCGCCCAATCAAGTTGCTCGGCAGACCCGTTTCGTTGGCGATCGCGCCGACAAGATTGCCCGCCTTCACCTGTTGCGCGTTGCCCACTTCCACGCGAAATGACCGCATCGGTTCCTGGAAACGCCGGCCACCCCGCGCGGGCGGTTCAAAGCGGCTCGGTTCGCCCCCCTCCGACTCGAATCGATTGGGCTCGCGACGCTCAAAACGCGCCTCGCGTTCGGGCCGACGCTCCTCGGGGCGCCGCTCCTCGAACCGCCGGTCCCCTGAACGCTGCTCCCCGGTTCGCTGCTCCCCGGTTCGCTGCTCCCCGGTTCGCTGCTCTTCAAATCGCCGATCCGCCGAGGGGCGGTCAGTATCGCGGCGCTCGTCAAATCGTCGGTCATTGGATCGCCGCTCGTCGAAGCGTCGATTGTCACGTCGATCCCCAAAACGCCGATCGTCGAAACGCCGATCCTCGAAACGCCGGCGGCCGCGGGGTTCGGGGAAGCGCGCGGGTTCCAATTCGCCGGTCATGAGGAGCGGTTTGTCGTCGCAGGCGAGGATCGCCAACGCGGCGGCGATTTGTTCCACCGGCGTCTCTTTGTCGCGGCGGAATTGCTCGATGATCGACGTGAAGGTCGCCAGGTCGGGACGGGCGAGCGCGTCGACGATTCGCTGATGGAACTTGGCGACGCGCCGTTTATTGATCACGCGATTGGATGGCGGATCCATCGGCTCGATGGGGTGGCGGGTGCCGTATTCGATCCGCCGCAAACGGCCTTGTTCGCGGGGCGTGACGAGCAGGATCGCTTCGCCTTGGCGGCCGGCTCGGCCGGTGCGTCCAATCCGATGGACGTACGCTTCGCTGTCGAAAGGCAGGTCGAAATTCACGACGTGGCTGATGCGCTGGACATCCAGCCCGCGAGCGGCCACGTCGGTGGCCACGACGATATCGAGCTTGCCCGCCTTCAACGCCTCGACGATCCGTTCGCGTTGTCCTTGGGCCATGTCGCCATTGAGCGCCGCGGCCCGGTGGCCGCGTTGGCAGAGGAAGTCCGCGAGCGGCTCGGTGGTGCTCTTCATTTTCACGAACACAATCACGCCGTCGATCGTTTCCGCCTCGAGCACCCGGTGCAGCACCTCGTCCTTTTGTTCAGGGTGCGCCACGATGTAGCGTTGACGGATGGTATCGGCGGTGGCGGTCCGCTGCCGGATGGTGATTTGCGCCGGATTCCGCAAGTGCTGTTGGGCGATGCGCCGAATCGGCTCGGGCAGCGTCGCCGAAAACAACGCGATCTGCCGCTCGGCGGGCACCTGCGTCAAGATCCACTCGACGTCCTCGGCGAACCCCATACGCAGCATTTCGTCGGCTTCGTCGAGCACGAGTCCGCGGAGGCGTTCCAGCTTGAGCGAACCGCGGCGCATGTGGTCCATGACGCGTCCCGGCGTTCCCACAATCACATGGACGCCGCGGTCGAGCGCGCGGAACTGAACCATATAATCCTGTCCGCCGTAAATCGCCGCGACGCGAAAGCCCGCCATCCCGGCCGCGTACTTCGCGAACGCCTCGCAAACCTGGATCGCCA
>JBIKVL010000919.1:0-2670 GCA_044356875.1 Pirellulaceae bacterium
CCGCCGCCGTCGGGGCCCCCACCGCTATCGGGGCTCCCGCCGCCATCGCGACGCTGGCCCCATTCGCCGCCAATTCGCTCGGCGACTGCGATAGGCCGCTGGGGTGCACCAAGAGCGACGCCTGCAGCAGCAACGCCAAGTTGCCATTACGCAACACGACTTCGATGGCGATCGCCAAGATGTCCGGGCAAGAACGGCGGGCCAAGAGGCATACGCCATACGTCAGCCACAGCGATAGCGTGGCGAGCAACAGCACGGCCAACGGCGCTCGCCAGCCCTGGCTGAACAACTCAAGTCGTCCGGCCGCGATCAAGGTGGCGAAGAGCACGGCCATGACCACCAGGCTGGCGCGAATCGCCCAGCGACCGACGGTCGAGTACGCCACGGGAAACAATCGCCGGGTCGCCATGCCGGCAATCAGTGGACCGAGCAGCCAACAGCCGATTTCCGCGACGATCAATCGGACGGGCATCACAACGCCCGACACGCCCCAACCCTGTCCAAAAACTCGCAGGACCAACGGAGTGGTGACGAGGCACAGCGAGGTGCAAAGCGTCGTCGCCGCGACGGACAGCGCCACGTTGCCGCGCCCGAGATAGGTGAACAGATTCGTGAAAGAGCCGCCCGGCAACGCCACGATCAGCAACATGCCGGTGGCCACGCCAGGCGAAACTTTGAGGAGTTTGGCCAGCAGCACCGCCAGCAGCGGCGCGGCCACGCATTGCATTCCCACGACAATCAGGAGACTCAAGGGCGAACGCGCCACGTCCACGAAATCCCGCGCGGTAAGCGTCGTGCCCATGCCGTACATCGACGTCACCAGCATCGTCGCCGCCAAGGCGTATTCCGCCGTCGCATAGTCCATTTCGTCACCGTCGTGGCGGAACGCCGTCAAACCGCACCAGCAAACGCATCTTAAAACGTCGGCACGCGGCAACCCCGAGCATGAGACGCAAATCCCACGCCATCCCCCCAAATGAATCGACGATCGCCTTGCCAAGCGGGGATTTCGCGAAAGAGAAAACCGTCTGAGCCACGGACGCGCACCGAATGCCAAGGACGCCCGGCGGAAGGGAGCGAACCCAATTCCCAGTGGACCGCGTCCGTCCGCTCCCTCCCGATTTACCCACGGGCTCGCTACGATTGCCGCGAATGCCAGTTCAAACGGAAACACGGAATCAAGGTCCATGAACGCGAATCAAGCAAGCAACGAATGGGCGGGTCGAGTCGTTGTGGTGACCGGCGGCGGGTCGGGAATCGGAAGGGCGATCGCGCTCAGGTTCGCTTCGGCGGGAACGCACGTGGTCGCGGGCGACTTGCGATTCGATCCGGCCACGGAACGGCAGTTCGCGGCTGCGAACATCCGCATGGAGTTGGGCGACGTCCGAGTGGAAGCGGACATCGAACGGCTGATGGCTCGGGCCGACGGACTCGGCGGAGTCGACGTGCTGGTGAACTCCGCCGGCATCGTGCTCGTCCGCCCCATCCCGGAGGTGGCCGAAGCCGAGTGGGACGCGTGCATCGACACGAATCTCAAGGGGGCCTTTCTCGCCGCCAAGCACGCCATCCCGCGGATGAGGAAACGCGGCGGCGGTTCCATCATCAACATCGCCAGCAATGCCGGCTTGCTGCCCCGCGCTCACGATCCGGTGTACTCCACCAGCAAAGCGGCGCTGATCGCCTTGACGCAATGCCTCGCGCTATCGCATTCCCCGGAGCGGATTCGCGCGAACGCGATCTGCCCCGGCCCCGTCGAAGACACCCGGATCATCGATCGCGAAATCGAAATGGCGGCCGACCCCGCCGACCTGCGGCGGCGAATCATCGCCGCCAGCCCGCTCTGTCGAGCCTACGGCAGGATGGTTTCACCCGCCGAAATCGCCGAATCGGCTATCTTTCTCGCCAGCGACGCAGCGCAACTCATCACGGGCACGTCGCTGACAATCGATGGCGGAAAAAGCCTGGGCGTCCCGCCAACCCCGCCGCCCGGCGAATAACGACCAAGGTCATCCGGAGGACACCGGTGTCGTTCCATCTCAAAACAAACGCGTCGCCCGCTCGAGCGCATCGCCTTGTTGGCCGCCGAAGCGGCATGTTTCCATGTGACCTTCGTGTCCTTCGTGATCGTTTCAACTGGGGCCGGTGATCGACGCACCACGTGGCGAACAAATCGCTGACTGTCGCTCTTCAACGACTGTCACTCTTCACCGACTGTCGTTGGCGAAATCGCCGTCACAATCTTCCACCTCGTTGGCGGACGCCGGATCGGCGGCAGTTTCGTCGTTCACATCGGTTCCCACGTCGTTGCCTGCTTCGTTGTCTCTGTCGTCGCGCGACGGCGCCGGCGGGACAGGGGTTCCCTCCAAGCGAACATACTCGGCGCGATAGACCGGTTCGCCCGCCTTGCGGGTTCGTCGCTCGAAATGGGTGCGAAAATCCAAATCGTGGAGCGACGGTGGTTCGACTACCGGGTGCGGGCCGGAAAGGAGTGGCGCGACGGCCGCAATCAACTCAACTGTCGATTGAAAATACTCTTCGACGTCAGTCCAAAAATGCAGCTTTCCGCCGACCACCAGGACGCGAGCCACATCGTAGAGGAACGCTTCGTTGAGGACGCGGCGTTTGCGATGCCGCTTCTTCCACCAAGGATCCGGGAAGTAAACATGCACC
>JBIKVL010000918.1:0-2670 GCA_044356875.1 Pirellulaceae bacterium
GTCCTGGACCCGATAAGGCGACAAGGTTTCGATCGCCGGATTGCGGGCGATATCGTCGGGCGTGACGAAACGCCCTTCGCGAGTGACCCGCAATCCAAGGTCTAACCCGTGGCCTTCGACGTGGGATTCCATCCAACGATCGAAACGGCTCGCCATTTCCAAACAGGTCGCGGCTTCCCGAGGGCCCGCGCCCATGTTGTATCCGAGTTTCACCAGCAGGTTTTCGTCCAACAAATCACCGCAGAGCTCGATGATCAACTTGTGAATCGGCCTCCAAGACCAAATGTTCGCGCGAAAATATTCGCCGGCCGGCGCCGATGGCTTACAACCGATAACGTCCATTCCCATAATGTCGACTCCGTTTTCTCGGGGAATCGGCGAGTCCCGGGCCGCTCGGTCCGACTGCTGACCTCGCCACTCTTTTCCAATCGCGAAAGACGCGGGAAAACGGCTCGATCCGCGATTTTTCCCACGTTTTTTTTGGCGACCGTCCCCATGGCCAACTCCAACCGACCTCAGTCCGTCACCGCCGCCGCGCGGTTGCCGCCGCGCCGATTGGCGGCAACCGTCCAAATCGCCGCCTGGCTCGGCGCCGCCTGGAGCTTGGTCGCGGCTCCGGCCGCCGCGACAGCCCAACCGGCCCGCTACGAACTCGGGCGGCGCGTTCGGGCCATGGAAGAAACGTGGGAAACCCAACGCGATCCCTCAATCCGCCGCGCGGCCCTTCCGCCCATTCAACGCGCGGTCGAGAACTTTTTCGCCTTGCGTTTGCCCGCCGCCGCCCGCGAACTCGACGAGGCCCGGCTTGTGCTCGAAGGCCACATTCCTCGGAGCGACACGCCGGCGACGGCGGAACAACAACGCGACTTGGCAGCTCGACGTTGGTCCGCCGCTCTGTCATTCGAGCCGACTCGTCGCCTGCTGGATCCGCGCGCGGAAACACATCTAGACGTGGAATTGCGGCACTTCTACCCAGTTCCCCAACCGTCCGCCGAGCAGATTCGGGTCGTCCTTACACTGCGGGCCGCCGATGGCCAAACGCTCGCCACCGCGGCACTGGACGCCCGCGCCGACGCTCCCGCGCCAATGAACGCGACCGAGACCAATTCCGACGTGAAATCGGCGACGCCTCCCGCCGCTAAGTCCAAACCCCCGGTCGACGCGAGGACCGAATGGCGCCGCGTCGCCCGTGTGCCGCTCAATGCCAGCATGGCCGATCAAGACTGCCGTTTGGAAGCGGCCGCCGTCGTCGACCGCGATTCGTATCCGCTCGGTTCGACCGCCATCGCCTTGGCGACAGAACTGGCCGAACGGCTCGCCGTCCTCCGCGAATCGCCCCCGCGGCCCCGCAGCGAAAACCAACTCACTCTCCAGGAACATCTCCGCGTGCTCGAAGCGCTCGCGGGCGGCCGAACTCTGGAAACGGACTACCCGGCTCATCGGCTGCTTGTGGAAGCCACCAGAAGCCATGCCTTGAAGGCGGATCTCGCGGTGGAAGACGCCACAGGCACGCCGAAAGCGGATAGCACGCCGAAGGCGACGGGCGCGCTGAAGGCGGCGGATGGCACGCGGTTGGCGGCCGGGCAGCATTGGCGGGCAATCGTTGGCGCCGCCGATTCCAGTTGCCTTCTTCGTTTACTGATACCAACTGGATCGGCGGAGAAGGCGGCTGAGAAGGCGGATGTGAAGGCGGCTGAGAAGGGATCGGAGCAGGCGGCGGAGCAGGCGGCGGAGCGGCGGTCCCTGGTCGTCGCGGTGCATGGCGCGGGCGGCAGCGAGAACATGTTCTTTGACGCCTATGGGGCGGGCAAAATCGCGCGGCTGTGCGAATCGCGTGGCTGGCTGCTCGCCGCGCCGCGTCAAGGACTTTGGGGAGGTATCGGTATCCAGTGGGACGAGCTGGTCGCGGGCGTTGATCGGTTGGCCCCAGTCGATCCGGCTCGCGTGTACCTGGTGGGACATTCGCTCGGCGCCATGCAAGCCGCTCGGTTGGCTGACACGGCTGAGCGGAAACCGGCGTTCGTCGCCGCATTGGGTGGCGGCGGCCGAGTCAATCGATTCGAACGGCTCCTCGATGTGCCGTTCTTCATCGGCGTAGGCGACCAGGATTTTGGGCGTGGCGGCGGCAAGCAATTGGCGGACCTGCTGCGTCGCGGCGGTATTCGCGACGTGCGTTTCCGCGAATACCCCGACACCGAACATCTGACGATTGTTCAAGTCGCGCTCGAGGACATTTTCCAACAACTGGATGAACGCGACGCCGCGCTCCGTCGAGTTTCGACGAGCCGCTAGGCATCGCCTTGAGGATAAGTAGCGCCGTGTCGTAAGGCATCGCCAAGCCGTTTGGCGTCGGCGGTCCGACAGGTACTGGCGGGCCAACAGGTGTCGGCGGGCCAACAGGTGTCGGCGGGCCATCGGGTGACGGAGAGGCGTCAGGCGTCGGCGGGGCGATAGACGGTGGCGGGCACGGTGGCGGTGGAGCGGAACCGTCAGCGGCGGCGCGCGTTTTTTCAGGCCGATTCGCCGACCTTTTGAGTCCCGATCCCCCCCGTTCTAGGACGGGGATTTCCTGCGAGTTGTCCTGAAACGCGTCCGCGCAGCGTTGCCGCGTTTGTCCAGGTGGGGTTCGCGGAGTAGGCTCAGCGGGTACGCTTCCCCGGAAGGAGTGGC
>JBIKVL010000920.1:0-2668 GCA_044356875.1 Pirellulaceae bacterium
TTGGTAAAAACCGCGATGCTGGCCGTGAAGCCGTGCATGAAGTTGGCCGTGCCGACCGGGCCGAGCTCGCCGGCGGCGAAGAAACCGGCGGCGGGAATCGGTCCCAGGGCCTGGGCCACGCATTGGGCGTCGTGATCGCTTTGAGGGAACAAGTGCGTGCCGCGCCCGTTGCAGGTGAAGATCAGCGCTCCGGCCGGGGTGACTTGCGAGTCCTTCGCCAGCGAGCGAAGCAACTGTTTCAGGTCGTCGTCCGCCGTCTCGTGGTCGCGAAGGTGGAATTGCACCGTTTGTCCAGGTCGGAAGAAATCGCCGGCCACGATCGAACCGTTCCGCGGGTCGATTCCCAACACATTGCGGACCAGGAAGTCGCCCGCCTCGAACGACTCGCGGTATTCGCTCACGACCCGCCCCACATGCAGTCCGCGTTGAAACATCTGTTTTTCGCGGTTCGGCAGTTCGTCGAAGACCTTCTTGAGCTGCGACAAGGCCGGCAGTCCCCCCAGTTCCAGTAACACGTTGCGTTCCGTCTTCGTGACCACGAACGGCTTGCCGATCGGCCGACAGCCTTGGGAAACGACGGACCGCAAGCCAGTGACGCCCCGCAAGAGCACGGCGACCGCGCCTTCGGCGAGCACTCGATCGCCGAGCACTAACCGCGTCTCGCCCGGGGTGCCGCCGCCGCTGGCCATGCCCCCGAGCAGAGGGACTCCGGGACGGTCCTCGTTCAGACGCTCGGCGAGCACATCGGCGGGAAAGCTGTAGGGGTCGCCGAGCAGCAACAGCGCCGACCCCTCGGGCCATTCCCCCAACAGTTCGTCCGGCCAGCCTTCGATGGCGCCGCCCTCGGCGGTTCGGGTGAACGAAAGCGGGAAAGAGGTGAGTGACGCCTCTGGGAGGATAGCGGCCCACACGGCGATCGCCCGCTCCGACTCGACTTCCCGCCCCTCGCCGACAATCGATTCGCCCGTGCAGCCGAGCACATGGACTGTCTCCAATTGTCGAGCGAGTTCGGCGGCGGCTTGTCCCAGCTGCTCGCCGAAATGCGGCGAGGCGAAGAGAAACACGACCGACGCGGGACCGCCCAACTGCAACCGAATCGCGTCCACGCATTCCGCTACGGCGATCGCCGCATCGGCCGCCGTCGAGAGATGCGCCGCGCAGCGGATCGCGTTGGGGCGAGTCGCGTTCATCGAAAAACTCCGGAAGGCGTGACCAAGCCCACGTCGGACGCTACGCGATCACTTCCAGCACAGGCCGGCCAGCGATGGCAAGCGGCCGGTCGAGCCGGTCGCGAACTTCGGTGTGCGGGTCGATGCCGAGCAACTGGTAGATGGTGGCGGCCAGATCCTCGGGACGCACGGGATGTTCGTCCGGGTACATACCATTCGAGTCCGACGCGCCGTACACGAAGCCGCGTTTCACGCCGCCACCAGCCAGCAGGACAGTGTAGCAATCGGGCCAGTGGTCGCGGCTCGCGTTGGCGTTGATCTTCGGGGTGCGGCCGAATTCGCCCATCCACACCACCAGCGTCTCGTCGAGCAGGCCGCGTTGTTCGAGGTCATCGAGCAACGCGGGGAGGGTGCGGTCGGTGAGCGGATGGTGGTACTTGGCGACAATCGGAAACATCCGCGTGTTGTCGAAGCCATGGGTGTCCCAGCCACCGGATTCGGTGCTGCGCCCGCCAATACTGTCCGCAAAGTAGACAGTGACGAACTTGACCCCGGCTTCCACAAGCCGCCGCGCCAACAGGCAGCCTTGGCCATAGGTGGTGCGGCCATAGCGGTCGCGTGTTTCGGGCGATTCGGACGCAAGGTCAAACGCGCGCCGCACGTCGTCGGTCGTCAACATGCCGAGCGCGCGACCATAGTAATCGTCGAACCCGCGGGCCTCGGCCGACTGTTCCAACAACCGCGTTTGGCTATCGACCCAGCGTTGCATTTCCCGCCGCCGCCGCAACCGATCGACGCTCAAACCGGCCGGCAACGCGAGCTCGGGGAGCTGGAAATTCGCGGCGTTCGGATCTTCGCGGAAGAGAAACGGATCATGGCGTTTTCCCAGGAAACTCGCGTGCTGTCCCGGCGTTGTCGAGCCGTCGGCGATCACATGCGGGTAGGCGACGAACGTCGGCAGGCCATTCGAGTTCGGCGCCAGTTTATCGACCATGCTGCCGTAGGCGGGCCAGAGGTCGAGCGAATCGCGGAGGCGTTGATCGTCCGTCGGCGGAGCATGTCCGGACAAGGCGTAGTAGCCGGCCGAATTGTGGTTCTTCATCTTGTGGGTGACGCTGCGGATCTGCGTCACCAAGTGCATCCGCTTGGCCATCTCGGGCAGTTGCTCGCAGACGGTCATTCCGGGCACGCTGGCGCTGATCGGCTTCAGCGGCCCGCGGATTCCGTCCGGCGCCTTGGGCTTCATGTCGAACGTGTCGAGATGGCTCGGACCGCCCCACTGGAAAAGAAAAATGACCGACTTGGCCTTGGCCCGTCCGACCGTGGAGGGCGATCGTTCCGCCGCGACCGCCGCAGGGCCGCCCACCATCGCGCTGCCCCGCAGGCCGCTCGCGCCGCCCACTCCCGCCGCAAGTCCCAGCATTCCCTGAAAGCCAGCTCGCAGTAAGACCCGACGCGACTCCGGCAATCCCAGTGGCTGGAGCGGTTTCAGGACTCCG
>JBIKVL010000922.1:0-2665 GCA_044356875.1 Pirellulaceae bacterium
GCGGGGCCGCATCCCGAAAACATCGCGAACGGGAGGATGCAAGCAAGGCGCCGACAAGGTGCTCCAGGGCAGCCTTAGCCCGGGAATTTCGCCCGTCATGAGCGAACAGGGGCGTAAGGTAAACCGGAGGGGCCAACGGCGTCAATTGCGAAACTTGGGCTTTTCTTACAAAAAAACGGCAAATCCGCCACTATCGTGTACGAATCTTGGCGTTCCCCGATCGTCCTTGGTCAGCGGTGGGCAGTGGGCAGTGGGCAGTGGGCGGCGGGTAACTGCCGCGTTACGGCATAGTCTTTGCTGCCGGCTTCGCGGTCAGTTGTCAGTTGCCAGTTGCCAGTTGCTAGCCTCCAGCCTCCAGCCTCCAGCCTACAGCCTCCCATGGATTCCGATCAGCATTACGAACGTTTTCAGCAGATTCAGCGTTATGTCGGGTGGCAGGTGGAGGACGGGGCTCGCTTACGACAGCTCGGGCCGCAGGTGGAATGCCATTTCGACGATTTGACGGCCGATTTTTACGCGGAAATTGAGCGTCACGAGGCGACGCGGCAAGTCATGGTGGGCGGGCCGAAGCAGGTGGAGCGGCTGAAAGCGACGCTGAAGATGTGGCTGGGCGACCTGTTTTCAGGAACCTACGACGCGGCGTATGTCGCGCGGCGCTGGCGGGTGGGCTTGCGGCACGTGGAAATTGGCTTGAATCAGCAATTCGCCAACGCGGCTTTGTCGCGGATCCGGGCGGCATTGACGGAGCGGATCGCCGCGAATTGGCAAGGTTCGCCCGGCGAACTGATCGCTGCGCTGGTCTCGTTGAATCGCCTGTTGGATCTCGATTTGACGATCATCGAGGACGCTTACCGTCACGAGTATGTGCTAGCGCAAAAGCGAACGGAGCGGTTGGTGGCGATTGGGCAGATGGCGAGCGGCATCGCGCATGAACTCCGCAATCCGCTCAACGTGATCCAGACGTCGGTTTTCTATTTGCGGAATGCGCGTCGTGCCACGCCGGAAAAGCAGGCCGAGCATTTCGAGCGGATCCAGCGGCAAGTGGGGGTGGCGGATGCCGTGATCGGCGCACTTTCCGATTTCGCGAAATTGCCGCTGCCCAATGTCGTACCCGTAGAAGTCCGCCGGCTTGTGGACGAAACCTTGGCGAATCATCCGCTCGGCGAGCGTATTGCGGTGGAATTGTCCGGGCTGGACGACGCGTCACCGATACGGGGCGACGCGCGGCAACTAGGCATCGTCCTGGCGAACCTTATTCGCAACGCGGTGGACGTGATGCCCGAGGGCGGGCGGCTGGCGATTTCCGCCGAGTCTTTTGACGAGGAGGGTATACGCTGGGTACGGTTGACCGTGGCCGACTCGGGTCCCGGAGTTCCGGCGGAACAGATCTATCGGATTTTTGAGCCATTCTTTTCCACGAAGGTTCGGGGGATCGGGTTGGGACTCGCGATTTGCCGAGCGATCGTCGACAACCATGGCGGCAAGTTGCGGGTCGTGAGCGAGCCGGGCGCGGGAAGCCGGTTTTCCTTGACGGTTCCCGCCGCCCGTTGAGCCGCCTTGGTATTCTGTCGCTGGGATGTCGACCGACTGTCCGCGTTTTTTCAAGGAGGGCTGCGATGATTGTCGAGGGCGAACGACACATTCTGGTCGTCGACGACGAGCCAGACATTTGCGAAAACCTCCGCGATATTCTGCTCGACTGCGGCTATCGCGTGGACATTGCCGCTAACGGCGACGCCGCCCTGGAGCTGCTTGCCCGAGGCGCTTACGACATCGCGTTGATCGACCTGAAGATGCCTGGCATGGATGGCGTGGAATTGTGCCGGCGGATTCGGGATCAAAAGACGGGAACCGTCGGCATGATTTTGTCCGCCTATGTCGGCCCGAAAGCGGCCGCCGACGCGGTCGCCGCCGGGGCCTGGCGCGTCCTCGCCAAGCCGATCAATCCCACGGAACTGATCGGGTTGATCGAAACGGCGCTCGACACGCCGCTGGTGTTAGTCGTGGACGACGACCGCGATCTGTGCGGCTCGCTTCGCGACGCGCTGAACGAGCATGGGTTCCGGGTGGGCGAGGCGCATTCGGCCGCCGAAGCCGAGCATCATTTGCGGGGCGGGGCGCCGCAGGTCGTGTTGATCGATTTGAAACTGGCGGACGCCGACGGATTGGAAGTCTTTCGCCAAGTCCAAACGCGTTCCCCGTCGGCGCGCTCGATCTTGATCACCGCGTTCCGCGATGAAATGGCCAGCCGCATCGGCGAGGCGCTCGAGCTTGGCGCGGCCAGCGTCCACTACAAACCTTTTGAGCCGCGGCGGTTGATCGATTCGATTCGCGCGGCGATCGGTGATTCGATCCGCGGCGATAGTCCGGCGGTTGGGGGCGAGCCGTGACACGAAGATTTGCTCCCACGGCGTTGCCCGAGCGTGTGCTCATCATCGAGGATGACGACGACGCCCGCGCCAATCTCCGCGACATCTTCGAACTCGACGACTTCGAGGTGGAGGTCGCGCCTTCGATCGCCGAGGCGCTCGACAAACTAGCGACCCAACGCGTCGAGTTTTTGATTCTGGATCGACGCTTGCCGGACGGAACTGCGGAAGAGGCCCTGCCGCGGCTGAAGGCCCTTGTCCCGGACGCCGCCGTGATCATTATCACCGGCTACACC
>JBIKVL010000921.1:0-2665 GCA_044356875.1 Pirellulaceae bacterium
GCGCTCGCTTGTTCGGGCGTGATCGGTTTGTGGGCGGTCGGTTTTTACACGCCGGACTTGATTCGCGAAGTGCAACTGAAACCGATCACGGCGCAGGTTTTCGAGCGGCAGATCGCGGCGGCCAAGAGCGGCGGCGACAGCGATCCCGCGAAACTCGAACAGTTATTCGAGCTCTGGAAGGCGGGCAAGTACGCCAAGCCACCGGAAGAACTCAATGCGGTCAAGGAGGCGGTGGAAAAGGAAGTCAAGCCGATTCTCACCGCGAATCAAAGCTTTACGTCGATCGCCATCAATGTCGGCGCGTTCTTCGGGATGTTTGGCTTCGGCGCGCTCTCGCAGAGGATCGGACGCAAGCCAACGTTCACGCTCGCGTTGCTCGCCGCATTCTTCAGCACGTTGACCGTCTTCTTCTTTCTGAAGGAGTTCTGGCAAATCTGGGTGTTGGTGCCGGTCATGGGATTCTGCCAGTTGTCTCTGTTTGGCGGTTACGCGATTTATTTTCCGGAACTGTTCCCCACGCGGTTGCGGTCAACGGGCACTAGCTTTTGCTACAACGTCGGCCGGTTCCTCGCCGCGCTTGGTCCCTTGGTGAAGATCGGACTGAACTACTTGTTCTCCGGCACCGCCGAGCCGATGCGGTACGCGGGCATGACGATGTGCGGCGTGTTCCTGATTGGGCTCGTCGTGCTGCCATTCCTGCCGGAAACCAAGGGCAAACCGCTTCCCGAGTGATCGCATGGCGGACGGATTCGACTCTGGGCAGGGTCCGCGAAAATGATGGCGGATCGTGCCGGTTCAAGGAGGAACCCGAGGCATGTTCGACGCGATGCTCGCGCTGTTCGATTTCATCCGCCACATTGACCGGCATTTGGCGGATTTGACGCAGCAGTACGGCGAATGGACGTACGCCATTCTCTTTGGCATCGTTTTTCTGGAAACGGGGGTCGTCGTGACCCCGTTTCTGCCGGGGGATTCGCTGTTGTTCGCCGCCGGCGCGATCGCGTCGCTGGGGTCGCTCGACGTATGGCTGCTGGGTGGCCTATTGATTGTCGCCGCGATCCTCGGAGACACCGTGAACTATCACTTTGGAAAGTTTCTCGGGCCGAGGGTTTTGCGGGGCGAGCAGAGCCTCCTGTTCAACCGCAAGCATTTGGAGCGAACGAACGCGTACTTCGAGAAGTACGGAGCGAAGACGATCATCCTGGCTCGATTCGTGCCGATCGTCCGAACCTTCGCTCCGTTTGTCGCCGGCGTTGGCGCGATGCGTTACGGCCGGTTTCTCGCGTACAACGTTGTCGGGGCGGTGATCTGGGTGGCGATCTTCCTGACAGCCGGCTATCTGTTTGGCCAGCACCCGATTGTCAAACGCAATTTCAGCCTCGTCATCCTCGGCATCATCGTCGTCTCGGTATTGCCGATGATCTGGGAAGCCGCCCAAGCCTGGCGAACTCGTACGCATCACGATCAGCCGGCTGAGCGCTAGCCGCCGTTTTTTCGGCACCGCGAACCGGCCGCTGGCGCGGCTCGGCTGATGGTTCGTCTGGACGGGGCGGCTCGAGATAAATAGACTCGTAAGATTCCTGCTGGCCTCGGTCGCGATTCGACTCTTTCGAAAGCGGCGGTCCGGGAGCTTCGAGATGCCGATGACCACGCGACACGCCCATCCACCCACTGTCACGCTTCCTACCGCCCTTGATGGCGCCGCGGAAAACGAGCTCACCGGCCGCTACCGGAGAATCTTGGCGAACGGCGATTTGCACTGGACGAATCACTTCCATCTCGGCCGTTTGCTGGGCCAAGGTGGGCAAGGCGCCGTGTTTCTGACTCAACTGCGCGGGTCCGATCAATTCACGGTCCCGGTCGCGATCAAGCTGTTTTCTCCCGAGCGCTACGCGGACTCGCACACGTACGCCGCCGCGATGGCGCGGGCCGCGCGTGTCGCCGCTCGGGTCACGCTGATCCAGCATGACAAACTGCTGGACATCCATAATTTTCTGGATCGCGATCGTATCCGCATGATGGTCATGGAATGGGTCGACGGCTTCGATTTGTCGCAGTTGTTGGTTCCGCGAATGCTCGACAAGCTTTACGAACGGGTGAGTGCGCGTCGCTGGGAATACCTTAACCGCGTTATTGTCACCGCCGGCGAGGTTCATCCGCGTATCAAGCCGGGCATTGCCGTGGCGATTGTCCGCGATTGTCTTTCCGCCCTAGCCGCCCTGCATCGCGAGGGGGTCGTCCACAGCGACATCAAGCCGTCGAACATCATGCTGAAGCGGACCGGCACCGCGAAAATCATCGATATCGGCTCGGCGTTCGAAATCGAGGATCCGCCACCCAATCGCGCTTGCACTCCCACTTACGCCGCCCCGGAAGTGCTCGAATTCGAGGACGTCACGCCGTTGAGCGATCTTGCGTCGCTCGGCTACGTGCTGATCGAAATGCTGGCCGGACGCCCGCTGTTCGCCGGTCTGCATTCGCTCGGCGAATTGCTCGAAGCCAAACGCACCCTCCCGCAGCGGCTCAAGGAAATCCTGCCGGCCGACGTCGCCGTCAACGAGCTGCTCATGAAATTCTGCCGGGGCCTGATCGCGCCTCAGCCCCGGCAACGGTTCGAGAATGCGGAAACCGCCGAAATGAACCAGGACGGCGCCGCCGGTTTCCA
>JBIKVL010000924.1:0-2663 GCA_044356875.1 Pirellulaceae bacterium
TGTTGGTTCAAACCGAGAACGGAGGCGTCGTCGCCGTTCGATCGGGCGTGGTGGCCAGTTTCGACGCGGTCTGAGCCCATACAGCACGTGAGGTCGCGTGAGCCCGTCGTTCGCGTGAGCCCGTCGGCCGCGTGAGCCCGTCGGTCGCGTGAGCCAGTCGGTCGCGTGAGAGAGTCGGTCGCGCTGGTCGTCAGTCCGTGTGCTTTTTGCCTTGCCACGAGTCGCGGCGTTCGAATTCGGCTTCGATGGCGAGCTTGACGGCCGGTTTGTCGAGGCACCAAGACGGACCGATGAAGTAATCGGGGGGAGCGTCTCCGCTGATGCGTTCGACGACCGTTTCGGGCGGGAGCAGTTCGAGGAAATCCACGAGTGTTTCCACGTATTCGTCGCGTCCCATGAGTTGGACTTCGCCCCGGGCGACTTGGTCCGCGAGCGGCGTGTGCTGGACGGCGTACAGGTTGTGGACTTTGACCGCGTCGAGTCGCAGGCGGGCCATTTCGCGGGCGGTGGCGAGCATGTCTTCGCGCGACTCGCCCGGCAAACCGAGAATGACGTGGGCGCAGATTTCAAATCCACGGCCGCGGCTCCGCGCGACCGCGTCGGGAAACACGTCGTAATGATGCCCGCGGTTCATCCAGTCGAGCGACCGGTCGTGGATGGTTTGAATTCCGTACTCGACGGAGAGGTAGGTCCGGCCCGCCAGTTCCTGGAGGAGGTCGAGCACTTCGTCGGGCACGCAGTCCGGCCGAGTGCCGATCGCGATACCGACAATTTGCGGATGTTCGAGCACCCGAAAATAGGCGGCGCGAAGCCGAGCGACGGGAGCGTAGGTGTTGGTGGCGGGCTGGAAATACGCCTGGAAATGATCGCAATCGTAGCGGCGTTTGAGCCGGCTGATTCCCTCGTCAATCTGGCTCAGCAGGTCCTGCCGAGGAAGCCGACGGCTGGGGCTGAAACTGCGGTTGTCGCAAAACGTGCAACCGCCGATCGCGACGGTGCCGTCGACGTTGGGGCAGGTGAACCCCGCGTCGACGCTGACCTTCTGGACGCGGTGGCCGAAGCGTTGGCGAAGGAAGTGGTGGTAAGCGTGGTAACGGAGTCCGGCCACCCGCCACGCCGGCCGAGCGGTCTGCGGACGGGAATCCAGGCGAGTGGGCGACTTGGCGTTCGTGGTTGGATTGGCGGCGGTACCCTTGGCTGGCTCGAACATGGTGCTCAGGATCTGCTGGAGAAAATGGGGTTTGCGAGCTGGGCTGGAGAGCGGCTGAAGAGTGGCTGGAGCGTGGCTGGATGGGCGAAGTTCGCGGCGGTCAGCGGGGGATTTCGCGGGGGGAGCGATGGCAAGAAAAGTTTGACGGCGGTGGCGAGTCCGCTAGATTTGAGGGGTGTTGGGGGATGGCAACGACCCGATCATATCGGTTCGGGACACACAGGAACAAGGGAACGGTCACATGGCGGACACGGGGAAAGGCGGGGAGGTAAGCTACGGGACGCTCGTGCCGATGGGAGGTGGCGACCCGATTCCGTTTTGCAAGCACCAATTGTTGGTCGGTCGGGCCGAGTCGTGCGACATCGTGCTGCGGTTTCCCAACGTATCGACGCAACACTGCCAGTTTGAGCTCCATGCCGGCTATTGGGTCGTGACGGACTTGGACAGCCGCAACGGCACCAAGGTGGCTGGCGAGCGGGTTACGCGCAAGCGGATCGATCCTGGGCAGCGAGTGTCGATCGCCAAGCACGACTACACGCTGGAGTATTCGCCCGAGGACAATGGAGCGATCGGTCCGCCGCCCATCGAGGACGAGATTGAGCAGTTCATGAACGCATCGCTGCTGCAGCGAGCGAACTTGCAGCGGAAGGTGGCGTTTGAAGAGGCGAAGCGGAGCGATGCCAAGAAGGGTTCGCCCCCACCGCGTCCCGGACAAAAACGCTGGAACTAGCTCGATACCGCGCCTAACATGCCCCCCGAGTTGAACGACCGCCCGAGGCCGCCAGCCACCAGCCACCAGCCACCAGCCACCAGCCACTAACCACTGGCAACTGGCAACTGGCAACTAGCAACTAGCAACTAGCCAGCCCGCCCACTGCCAAGTTTCCGTGGCCTTTGGTAGGGTGCTGATTGGCAGGGGCAGAAGGAGTTGGCTTCGCCGAGGTGGTCGGTGGGGCAATGGGGTGTTTTCAGTTGAGAGGAGAGGGACGGATGTCGGGAGCTGCGGTGAGTGGGGTGCGACGGGAGCCGATGCTGGCGCACATGGTGTATTTCACGTTGAAGGATCGGTCGGCGGAGGCCATCGAGGCGTTGGTGGCGTCCTGCCACAAGTATCTGAGTGGCCATCCGGGGACGGTATTGTTTGCGGCCGGGGTGTTGACGCCGGATTTGGCGCGGGAGGTGAACGATCGGGACTTCGACGTAGCGTTGCAGCTGGTGTTCGAGAACCGAGCGGCCCACGACGCCTATCAGACGGCGGCTCGGCATCAAGCGTTCATTGCGGAAAACAAGCCGACGTGGGCTCGCGTTCGGGTGTTCGACGCGGACGTGACGTAGGCGTCTGGCGGCTTCGCGTCTGGCTGCTTCAGGTCTAGCCGCTTCGCCTCTGACGGGCTTCGCGTCGGACGGGCCAGGAAGGGGAATGGCGAAGGATTCCGAGATTTCCGGTGATCGA
>JBIKVL010000923.1:0-2663 GCA_044356875.1 Pirellulaceae bacterium
AGCCGGCTGGTGAACCGGCATCTTGCGCTGAGCCGGCTGATCAACCGTGCCGCGCGTTCTCATCAGCCGGACCGCGCCAGCGGCCGGTTCTAGGCGGATGCGGCCGGAACCGAACGAAAACCGGCGGCTTGCGCTGAGCCGGCTGATCAAACCGGCGGCTTGCGCTGAGCCGGCTAATGAGCCGTGCCGCGCGTTCTCATCAGCCGGACCGCGCCAGCGGCCGGTTCTAGGCGGACTCGGCCGGAACCGAACGAAAACCGGCGGCTTGCGCCGGACCGGCTGATCAAACCGGCGGCTTGCGCCGGGCCGGCTAATGAGCCGCGCCGCGCGCCCTCATCAGCCGGACCGCGCCAGCGGCCGGTTCTAGGCGGATGCGGCCGGAACCGAACGAAAACCGGCGGCTTGCGCAGGGCCGGCTGATCAGCCATGCCGCGTCCGTTGACTCCTTCGATCGCGAACCACAGAAAACCCAGCAGAGCTATACTTTTCGCTCGTTTTTTTATCGCCGCCACTCGGCTTTGTCTCCAAAGCACCCAGTGAGTGCTCTCAACGACCCGAAAAATGACGCTATCCCTTCGAACGAAATCCACACACCGCGTTTCCGGGGCTATCGCGTCCGCTTTGGGGGCATGCGTCCTCCTAGTCAGCGTGTTCACGGCCGCCACACTTGGCTTCGGCACCCCGCCGCCCAGCGCCACGCCCTCCAAGGCCACGCCGCCAGCCGCCGCGCCCCAGCCGCTCGACGGGCGCGAGGGGCGGGATTTGGCGTTGCGGCTGTTTCGCCCCGAGCCGTCCGTGAAGTTGCGTCGCTCCGTAGTGGAACGCGCTCGCTGGCCCGTCGTTGACATCCACACGCATTTTCGCGTGAAGACGCGGCACTCGGTCGAGACCCGGGACGCCTATGTGGAACTGATGGACCGCAACGGCATCGCGGTCTGCGTGAGCTTGGATGGGGGCTGGGGCGAACAGCTGGAGGAACACGCCGCTCACCTGTGGGAGCGTTACCGCGATCGGTTCGTGATCTTCGCCAACATCGACTGGCGGGGCCAAGGCCGGGAAACAGAGCCCGCCACCTGGGACTGCCAGCGTCCCGAATTCCCCCGATTGGCGGCCGAACGTCTGGCAGCCGCGCGGGAACGTGGGGCCAGCGGCTTGAAGCTGTTCAAGGACTTTGGGCTCGGCTACCGCGATGCGGCCGGCCGCTTGTTGCGGGTCGACGATCCGCGTTGGGACCCGATCTGGGAGGCCTGCGGAAAGCTCGGCATGCCCGTCCTGATGCATACCGCCGATCCGTCGGCGTTCTTCGCGCCGATCGACGAGAAGAATGAACGCTGGGAAGAGCTGCATCGACGGCCGGATTGGAGCTTCCACAAGCCGGGCTATCCGTCGCGTGCGGAGCTGCTGGCGGCCCGCAATCGCGTCATCGCCCGGCATCCCGGCACCACCTTCCTTTGCGCCCACATGGCGAACGACGCGGAGGACCTCGAGGAACTCGCCGGATGGCTCGAAAAGTACCCCAACATGTACGTCGAGTTGGCTTCGCGCATCAGCGAATTGGGCCGCCAACCGTACTCCGCCCGCAAGTTCCTCATACGTCACTCGGACCGAGTGCTGTTCGGCACCGACGGTCCTTGGCCCGAGACGCGGGTGCGACTTTACTGGCGGTTCCTGGAAACCGACGACGAAAACTTCGCCTATTCGGAAAAAGACTTTCCGCCCCAGGGGTTCTGGAACATTCACGGACTGTTCCTACCCGAAGAAACGCTCAAGAAGCTCTACCACGAAAATGCCGCTCGAATCATCCCGGGCATCCGCGAGCGGCTGGAAAAATGGCAAAAAAACCGGCAATAATCCTGGCCGATCGCGCATCTATCCCCTAGCGTCGGTAATCCCATTCGACGGTCGCCGCTGCCACGGTCGCCGCTGCCACGGTCGCCGCTGCCACGGTCGCCGTTTTTCGGTCGTCACGTGACCGCCGTGCGGGGCGACGCCCCAACTCGTGCCCATGTCTCGTCAGGACAGCCCATGAAACGACACCTGAATCAAAGATTGCGGGAACTGTTTCACGTCTTCGCGGGCCCTTCCGCCGTCGCCAACTCTCTCGCCGTCTCTCTCGCCGGGCGCGCCTTGCTGGCGTGCTGCTCGCTGGCGTGCTGCTTGCTCGCAGTGGGATTGCTGCCTTCGACGGTATCTGGGGCGGAGGTATCTGGGGCGGAGGTATCTGGGGCGGAGGTATCTGGGGCGGAGGTGGCTGGGGGCGAGTCCCAAGCGAAGGTGGAGTACTTCGAGCGTCATGTGCGGCCGATTTTTGAGCGGCACTGCGTCGCTTGCCATTCGGCGGATACCAAGCCGGCGGGCGGATTTCGAGTAGACGACCGGAATGGGTTGGTCCAGGGCGGCAACAGCGGACCGGGGATCGTTCCCGGCAAGCCCCAGGAGAGCTTGCTCCTGAAGCGGGTCGCGAAAGACGCCAAGAAACGAATGCCCGCCGAGGGCGAACCGCTGACCGACGAACAAATCGCCGTTCTTTCCCGTTGGATTGAACAAGGGGCGGCATGGCCCGAACTGAAGATGAAGGTGCAACGGGAAGCCGCTGACTACGACAAACTGCGGAAAACGCACTGGTCGTGGCAACCGATCGGCCAGCCCGCGACGCCCTCCGT
>JBIKVL010000925.1:0-2662 GCA_044356875.1 Pirellulaceae bacterium
GCACTTCTGGCTGTGACGCCCGGAGGCGTGACGCTCCGGGGAGGCCGGATGGCGGGAGGGGAGGGGACGGGCGACGGTGGAGGACGGAACATAGCGGCGGGCTCCAGGAGGCGTCGGCGAATCGACAATGATCGATTCGGTACATCATATCCGCCTCCCCGAGCATACGTGATCCACAACCAGTAGGTGGCCGCCACTTGTTCCCACGAAGGGGAACGCTCGCCTCCTAAAGGCCGTCCTCTCCGAAACAATTGCCATTTTTCTCAAAAAAGCGATCCGTCAAGTCGGAAAAACAACGCGAGCGCTTGTGGCATCCGTGAGAGAACTGCTAAAACCATGTAGGGGGATTTTTTGACGGGCGCAGCCCCTATTGGAGTGGTACTCCGGTGGTTTCGAGCTAACGTCGGCATGCGTTTCGAGGTGGCGGTCGCCTCGAGTCGCTTGGGGACGTTGGCGGGACTCGAGACCCCATGGGCGCCTGTAATAGCCGGGTCGCGTGGGACGCGATTGGCCAAAACGGACCTTTCGAGTGGGAGCTTGAGTGACGTATGTCGATTCGCTTATTGGTGGCCGACGATCATGAGGTTGTGCGGTGCGGCCTGCGTAGTGTCTTCCAGGGCACCGACGTGGTGGTGGCCTTGGAGGCGGAGAGCGGTGAGGAGGCGGTAACCAAAGCCAAGAAGGACAAGGACAAGTTCGATGTCGTTCTGCTGGACGTGCGGATGGCGGACGGAGACGGCCTGAACGCCTTGGGGCGCATTAAGCTGGATCGGCCGGACCTGCCGGTGGTGATGTTTTCCGCCTACGACAATCCCACGTACGTCGCGCGGGCGGTGGCGCTCGGGGCGTCCGGCTACATCTTGAAGGGGTCGAGTCGCGAGGAGTTGGTGGACGCCGTCGTGAAGGCGGCGGCGGGCGACAACACCTGGACGCGGGACAACCTGCGGCGTGTCACGGGCGCGCTGGCGACTCCGCGGCTGAACATCGATTCCGAAGTGCCTTTGACCCGCCGGGAGAGCGAAGTGCTAAAACTGCTGGCCAGCGGCGCGACGAACAAGGAGATCGCGCGGGGGCTGAACATCAGTTACGAGACGGTGAAAGAGCACGTCCAGCACATCCTGCGGAAGATTGGCGTATCGGATCGAACGCAGGCGGCGGTTTGGGCCGTGCGGAAGGGATTGTTGCAATGAGCAAGGCGACGGACATCCGCGTCAAACATGTCGAAACGAGGACCAGCCGGTACACGTATCGCACGCCGATCAAGTTCGGCGGGCGGGTCGTGGTGGATGCGGTGGTTTTCGACGTCGAGATGGAGGTCGAGACGCGGGATGGCCGGCGTGGAAGGGGCGTGGGTTCGATGCCGATGGCCAACGCCTGGGCTTGGCCGAGCCGCGTGGTTGGCGGCGAGCAGACTTTGGCGGCGATGATGGCGTTCGCCGAGCGATTTCCTGGGCGTGCGGCCGATTGCGCGGTGGTCGGCCATCCGCTCGAAATCAGCCATGCTTGGTCCGCGTTGTACGCGCCGCTGGCGGCCGAAATCGCGGTCGAGCAGCGACTTGCCGAGCCGCTGCCGGTGCTCGCGCAGCTCGTCGCGGCCAGTCCGGTCGAGGCGGCCGTGCATGACGCCTACGGCAAGACGCTCGGCGCGAACAGCTACAACCTGCTCGGGCCCGATTACGTCAACGCCGACTTGTCGCATTACTTGTCGGCGGAGTTTCGCGGCGAATACCTCGATCGGTACACCCGCCGGGAGCCGCAATCGCGTCTGCCGCTTTATCATTTGGTTGGGGCGCTCGACCCGCTGGAGGCGGCGGACGTGATGGCGCCGGTGGGCGACGGCCTGCCGGAGACGCTGGAAGAGTGGATTGGGTACAACGGTCTGACGCATTTGAAGATCAAATTGGCGGGCGACGATCTGGGATGGGACGTCGAGCGGGTCGTGGCGATCGACCGGGTTGCCGAGCGGGCCCAAGCGCGTCGCGGTTGTACGTCCTGGAACTATTCGCTCGACTTCAACGAGAAGTGCGCCAGCGTTCAGTATGTGCTCGACTTTCTCGCGCAGGTGGAAACACGCTCGCCGCGGGGTTTGGCGCGGGTTCAGTACATCGAGCAGCCGACGCACCGCGATTTGCGGGCGTTTCCAGAGAACCGCATGCACGCCGCCGCGCGGATCAAGCCGGTGGTGATCGACGAGTCGTTGACCGATTTCTCCAGCTTGCTGCTCGCCCGCGAGCTGGGCTATTCGGGAGTGGCGCTCAAGGCGTGCAAGGGCCACTCCGAAGCGTTGTTGATGGGGGCGGCGGCCCAAAAATACGGCCTATTCCTTTGCGTGCAGGACCTGACCTGTATCGGACGCTCGTTCTTGCACTCGGCCAGTCTGGCGGCTCGTATTCCGACCATTGCGGCGATCGAGGGAAATGGCCGGCAGTACTGTCCAGCGGGCAACGCGGGTTGGGATGTTCGTTTCCCGACCATGTTCACGATCCGCGACGGGTCGGTTGGCGCGGCCGCGCTGACGGGCCCCGGATTGTGGGGCGAGTAGTTTCTCAGCGAACCGGCCACGCGTCAAGAAACCGCCTTGCCCCGAAGGGCAAAACAGGTTAGCCCAGGGCAGAGCGACGCGGCGCAGCCGCGGAGCGCCGCCCTGGGTTATCGGACACAC
>JBIKVL010000926.1:0-2661 GCA_044356875.1 Pirellulaceae bacterium
CGCCCATCGCGGGCGTCAGTTGGCCTTGGTCAGCCGGTGCGAACGCAGCCTGCCGCGTGGCGATGGCGGAGCGGACCGTAGCGCTGGGGGACCGCGCGAGCCAACCTTGGAACTGCGACAATCGCCGCTTCGCGCGGTCCAGGCGTTCCCGCTCGCTGGTTGCGGGAAAGCCTTGGGAGACGAGCCAGCCGCGGCGACGAACGTGGTCGAAAGCCAACACGACGTCGTACAGTCCCACGGCAAAGGCGGGGAAAGCGAATTCGTCGTAACGTGGCGCGGGCACGCGTTCGATCGACTGTCCCAATTCGTAGGCGAACACGCCGGCGACGCCGCCTTGGAACGGTGGCAATTCGGGAACCGTTGCCGCGGTCCACTCGCGCGTCAGCCGTTCCAACCGCGAATGGATCTCGGGATGGCCTGTCGGCAACTCGTGGTAGGCGAACGGATCCGCGGCGACGAACGAGTAGCGGCCGCGTTCGCCATCGACCACGGCGCTGTCGAGGAACAGCGAGTGCGGCAGGTCGCACAGCCGCAGCCAAGATTGTTCGGCGTCGAGCGATTCGGGGAGCGGTTCGGCGATCGGCAACGTGGTCACGATGATGGCGGCGGGGACGATTGGGGCTGGCGAGCGCGGTGGGTGAGTTCCAGGGACGATTCGGGCGCCGTGAGAAATCCCCAGCGCAACGGTTCATCCTGTTCGTACTGTTTGCCGAGCGTGAGCGCGGTCGTGGCTTTCGCCAGTTCGTAGCCTAAATAGAACGCATGGGACGCGTCGAGGTTTTTCGGCTGCGTGGCCCGCAATTGTTCAAACAGTTGGAACGCGTCCGCATTCTGCAACTGAACGCCCGCCGCCAGCAAATGCAATTGTCCCCGCTCGGCGAACAACCGGTAGTTCGCGTCCCGCAGGCTGGCCGCGAGCGTCGCCAGGAATTCGGCGCCGTGCGCGGCGACTTGGGGATCGCGGAGTGTCACCAAATCAGGTTCCAGGTGCTTCGGCGGCACTCCGCGTTCGACGGCGAAATGGACAAGCCGGCGTGCGAGGTCGCATTCCCGCACGCTTGTCCGAGCCCAGTGGATCACCTGCGTGGTCAGGACGCTGCGAATCCGCGTCTCTTGGCAGAATCCGAGCAGCACGACATTGATCGCGGCGGAGTCGGCGTCGGTCAGTTCGGTGATGTTGCCGATCCCCATCATCATTTCGTGGTCGGGGTAGCGGCGGCGGATCTCCAGATATCGTCCGAGGCTCGCGGCGAATCCGCAGCCGATCGGTTCGAGGATCGGATCGAGTCGGCATCGGATGTGGCGCTCATCAAGCCAGGCGATGGTCTCCTCGAAGCCAGCCAGGGATTTGGGATCGTCGGGGATCGCCACAACCTCGCAGCCCCAATCGACGGCCGCAGCGCGGTTGCCGCTGTTGACGGACAGGACGAGTTCGGCGCCAGCCCGCGTTGCCGCCGCGATTTCGGGCGGCGACAAACTGTCGATAGAAACCCGCAAGCCTTCGTCGCGCAGCGCCTTCACGCAATCGGCGACTCCCAACCACTGGCCGTCCGGTTCGCAGCCGACGTCGATCAGGTCGGCGCCGTCTTCGCGCAGCCGTTTCGCGACCCGAACGATTTCCGCCAACGGCAATCGGGGCGCGTGGTTGATTTCCGCGATGATCTGAATGTCGTAGCGGCCGTAGTCGCGCCGCGACTCGTCGCCCCGTCCAAAAAACGTCGACAACTGCCGCAAATCGTGTGGACCGCATTCGATCGTGATGGCGCCGCCGCGTTCACCCAGGCTGTCGCGCAGCGGACCGAAATCGCCGCCGCAGTATCCGGGCAGGACAATCCGGGTCGCCTCGGGTGGAACCCGCCAATGCCGAGCGATCCAACGGGGCGTCATCAACGCGGCCACGGTGATCGGCAACACGTCGACCGTGAACGCGAAGCCGCAGCGGTCCGCCAGCCGTTCGACCTGACCGCGCAGCGCGCTCTCCGCCAACCGTCCCGTGACGAAGTGAATATGTTCCCGCTCCATACCCCAATCGTAGCATCCACGACGTCGTCATGGTCACGCTCGCAGTGGTCGCCGGAGCGCCCTGCGCACGCTACAACATGTTTTGCCCCGTTTCCCCTTTGGTCATCGGACGTCCGCTATGAGATTCGCATTGTTTGGCTGCGATGACGATATGGCCCGCGTGGTGGCTCGAGCGGTTCGCAATGGATGGCATACTGTCGTTGCGGCCCGAGTCGAGCCGGTGTGGCGGGAGCGGTTGGCGAAGGCGCTACCGAGTTGCGAGTGGCTCGACGGGTGGGAAAGCCTCTTGGCGGAAGCCCGAGTGGACGCGGTGCTTGTCGGACACGAACGGGTCGCGGGCGACGGCACGGAGGCCCTGAAGAAACTTGTACAAGCCGGAGTTCCCATTCTGGCCACGCACCCGCTGGGAGATCCGCTGCTGGCCCTCGAGTTGGAAATGATCCGGGGCGACGGTCGCGGCCCGATCGTCGCTCATTATCCGGGCTGCCGCCATCCCGCGGTCGTGAAGCTCGCACAGTGGGTTCAAGCCGGCGATTCGGGTCCGTTGGGACGGGTCGAGCAGGTGGTTTTTGAACGCTCGTTGATCGATCGGTCCCGCAGCGCGGTGACAGCGCAGTTGGCTCGCGACGCGGACATCCT
>JBIKVL010000927.1:0-2660 GCA_044356875.1 Pirellulaceae bacterium
AAGCCACTTTCGCTCTCAGAGAGGAAATGGGCAAAAAAAGAACGATTACTTTCGTTAAGGTCGATAAGCACTGGTACATAAAGAACTGATACGTCCAGAGCGAGCGATGAACTTAGCTCCGTGTCTCCGTGAGAGCCAAGGGGAGAAAAAGGGAGCAGGTCTCATTCCGATCCAAAGCCATGAGCATTTGCTGAGCGCTACGCGTCCCGTCGAGCGGAATCCGGTACGTGCGAACTTTGTGGAAGCGGCCGAAGAGTGGCGGTGGAGTTCAGCAATCGCTCAGCGGTGAACGACGCGGCGTTAAACGACGCGGCTGTGAAGAACGCGGCGGTTATCCCCGCAGTCGCCGCCAGATCCAGAGCAGCGGCCCCATCACGCCCACGCAGGCCACGATTACCGCCGGAATCAGCCAGCCCAGCGAAAACAGGCCGACTAAAGTCCGCTGCCAGAGTGCGTCCCAACGGACGATCAGCACCATCGCCGCAAAACACAGGTACGGTCCGAACGCGATGTCCCGCCGGCCGGTCAGCAACCACTGGCCAACGGCGATCGCCACGGCGGCGAACGGCGCGAGGAAAAACACGATCAGCGTCGATTGCCAGCCAAGGAACGCGCCGATCATCGCCATCAGCGTCACGTCGCCAAACCCCATCGCCTCTTCGGCGAGCACCCAGCCGAAAACAATCCGAAAGAACCAAACCAACAGTCCACCCGTCGCCATACCTACCAGCGCCGTCAGCAGCGAACGCCACCACTCGCCGCCCAGCAGCCAAACGCCCGCGATCGCCGCACATCCGGCCATCGCCATCGCCGCCATCGGCAAACACCAACCACTCCGCCGCATGCTGGCGACCAGGTAGACAACGGCGCGGGCGAGCCCGCGGCGCGTGATCCAACAGCGGGGAACTAAGGCCGCGCACCAGCCGGCAAAACAAGCCATGCCGATCCATAGGCCGGCCGCGCCATCCAAATCGGCATTCCATGGATTGGGCGATGACAGCCGCAACGGGACCGCTTCGATTTCCGACGTCCCCGCGATTCGCTGCCAGGTCGGCAGACCGCTCAACGGCAGCGACGCGGCCAGGGCGAGCGCCGCAAGTGTGCCGGGAATCGTCACCCCGTCGGGAATCGAACGTTCATCAAAATCGATGAAGGTCGCGACCGTCAGCAGCGCCAGCAGCAGCGCGTGTCCGAGGAATTGCGCCAGCAGCATTTCCAAATCGGGCGGTTCGCCTGCCGCGTTCGCCGCCAGCAAGCCCTGATCCAGTTCGAAGAAGTAAAGCGCCGTCAAACCTGCCGCGAACAGCAGTTCAATGAGTATCGGACGAACCCAATAGCCGGCGCCATGCAAATGACTTTCCCGACGCAGCGTCCACCAACCGATGATCGGCAGGCGGTCGAACCAGCGCCGTGGCGGAGCATCCACGCTCGGCGCGGACCACGGGCCGATCGCGCGCGCGTCGTAAGCCAACCGGTAAATGCCGCGGTTGATCTGGCCACCGATGAACAGACCCCACACGAGCAACGCCGCGCCTTGCGCCACCGCAGGCAAACTCAGCCAGACATCCATCATCCCCTCCCGGCGGAAACGGCGGTCGAGTTGGCCAGCCAATCGGCGATCGCGGCGGCGATCTCGCTCGGTGGGGCCCGCTCGGTGTCGATTTCCCAATCGGCCGCCTCCGCGTAGAGCGGCGTGCGGATCGCCAGTACCTGTTCAATCTCGTCCAAGCCGCCGGTCGCCGTCAGATTGGGACGACGTTCGCCGGTTGTCGGATCGCACGCGATGCGTTGCCACAGCGTCGCCGGGGTCGCGCGAAGCCAGACTGTCCGGCCGTTCCGCAGCGCCACCCGGTTCTCGGAACGCAGGATCACGCCACCGCCCCACGATACGACCAATCCGTCGCGAGCGGTCAGGGCCCGCACGGCCGCGGCTTCATGGTCGCGAAACAGCGGCTCGCCCCCCGCCGCGAACAGGGCGCGGATCGAGCACCCGGCGGCCGCTTCGAGCCACTCGTCGGCGTCCACGGCTGCCGCCCCGAGGCGTTCCGCGAGCAACCGGGCGACCGTCGTCTTTCCCGTGCCGCGGTAGCCTATCAAGTAGACATTCATGCGCGATTCCTAACGTGGCCCCTCTTGGTCCGTTTTTCAGCGATCGGTGGGACGTCAGGAACGAACGGCGGAAATGCTTCGCAGCACTTGGTCGCGCATCGCTTGAACCGGTGGCGTTTGGCCCGTGAAGATTTCGAACTGCCGCGCCGCCTGGGCCACAAACATGTCGACTCCCGTAATCACCGGACAGCCGGACTCGCGGGCATGTTTGACAAGCAGTGTTTGCTCAGGGTTGTAGATCGTGTCGAACACCACGGTTCGCGGGCTGAGCGAGCGGGCTTCGAGCGGCGATTCGTCCACGTTGGGATGCATGCCGATCGGCGTACAATTGACGATCAAGTCGTAGCGTTCCCGGCCGCGGTTCTCCCACGGTATAGTCTCGCAATCAAAGCGTCGGGCCAACTCGGCGGCCCGTTCGGGCGTGCGGTTCGCGATGACACAAGCCGCGCCCGCCGCTCGCAGGCCATAAACCACCGCTCGGGCCGCCCCTCCCGCCCCCAGGATTAGCGCCCGAACGTGCGCGAGCTTCCCCGAGGGAGGCGCACTTGTTG
>JBIKVL010000070.1:0-9702 GCA_044356875.1 Pirellulaceae bacterium
GGTCGTTTGAGACACACCGCTTGGTGCGCGCGTTTTGGATGATGATGGGGGCCCTAGCGGTCCAAGGCTCGCCGCTCGTCTGGTGCGCCGTGCATCGCCGGCATCATTCGCTTTCCGACCAGCCCGGTGACCCGCACTCGCCGCACCTGGAAGGCGAAGGGTTTTGGGCGGCGATCAAGGGGTTCTGGTTCGCCCAAGTTGGTTGGCTGTTCAGCGGCTACTGGGCTTCGCCCGAATTGGAACGCTACGTCCCCGATCTCCTTGAGGATCGTCTGCTCGTGGTAGTGAACAAGTTCTACTACATGTGGGTGCTTGTCAGCTTGGCGATCCCGGCCGCGATTGGCTATGCGATTGACGGTCCGTGGGGCGCGTTGCTCGGCGTTCTCTGGGGTGGCCTGGCGCGGATCTTCTTCACGCACCACGTGACCTGGGCGATCAACAGCGTTTGCCATCTCATGGGCAGCCACGACTACGAGTCGGGAGACGAGTCCCGCAACAACCCGATCTGCGCGATCCTGGCCATGGGCGAAGGCTGGCACAACAACCACCACGCGTTCCCGACGTCAGCCCGCCACGGCTTGGAGTGGTGGCAGTTCGACAGCAGTTGGCTGGTGATCCGTACGATGCAGATGCTCGGCCTCGCCTGGAACGTCAAAGTTCCTCCGCAACGCATCCTCGACGCCCGCCGCGTCTCCAAGAAATAGCGGCGGCGGGAACGAGCCTTCGGATCGCCGGAGGTTCGCTGAGCGAAAACCAAACACAACGGCCGGCGTCTTCGACGCCGGCCGTAATGTTTTCCGATTTTTTTATCGCCGAGAAACGCGATTAGGTTGCGGACAGTGCAATCGCTACCTGAATCGCTGTCTGGATCGCTACCTGGATCGCCGCCGTTGCCCGTTCGTTGGCTAACTGGCCGACTCGGCGGTGTCCGCTTCTTCTTCAGCCGTTCGCTCGCCAAGTTCGCGGTCGAGATCCAGAAGCGCCGACGGATCGTCTTTAAGCAGCTCAAACTTGGCGACGATGTCGCGAACCGTGCGTTCCTCCTCCACTTGTTCGCTGATGAACCATTGCAGTTCCACCAGTGCGGCGAACGCCTTTTCCTTGAAGGCGAGCTCGTACAGCGAATCGATCCGCCGACTGACTTCCTCCTCCTGCTTCAGCGACTCTTGGAAGACGTCGCCGAGCGACCCGTAGGCGATCCGCGGTGCGCGGATCTCCCGCAGCACGACCTTTCCGTTGCGGGCCAACAGGAAGTCATACAGCTTCATCGCGTGCTGGTATTCCTCTTGGCTTTGCACCCGCAGCCACTGGGCACAACCGCGAAAGCTGACGCTGTCACAGTAGGCGGACATCGCCAAATAGTTGTACGAGGAAAACAATTCCGTGCTGATCTGCTCGTTCAACGCGTCCTGAACCACCGGACTCAACATCGCCTTGTTCCTTATCTAGCTGTTGGCCAAAGACAAACCGTCAACCGAGTGGGCCCCGACCTCTGGCGTGGCCGCCACGACCTCATCCAGTACTTCCCGTACGATAGCCGGCTCTAAGCCAAGTGCCCAGCCTGCCGCCGCCGCCGCCAACAAGCCATCGCTCGCCGCTTCCGCCGCGATGTCCCAGGCGGCCGCCGTATCCGCTCCACCGTTCGGCGCCTTCGACATTTCCGTGGCGACAACGGCGTCGAGCGTTCTTGCCGGCCATGGACCGGTGTCCTCAATCGTGACGCCTGCCAATCCGGGCGGAGCGACCGGGACGGGCGCCACCGTGGTTCCCGTCATGCCGCCCGCGAGGAACACCAACGAGCCGCCGCGGCGCGCCACGACGCGGCCACCGCGGTCGAGATGCTCGGCGACCACCGGCGAGTCGGTTTCGCGAGTGAACAGGATCACTCCGCCTTTGCACTTGTCCGCCATGGCGGCGACCGCTGGATCGTCGGCGTTAAGCACCGCAAAGCCGTCCGGCAACACCACATCGATGACGGTCCGCAGGGCGCGGACGTATTTTTCTTCCGAGCCGAGTCCGCAGAGGTCGCGGCCTTCGAGCGGTCCGCACCAAGTCACCACGCCCAAGTGAAGTCGGTCGGCTCCGAATCCTTCGCGAACGATGCCCGGCACGCCCGCTTCAAGCACCGCCGCCGCGACTTGGGGATTGAGCAGGAGCTGGCGTGTTCGCGTCCATTCCGACAAGTCGGCGCCGGCCAACTTTCGGCCGTTCGCGTAGGCGCCCGTCGCATCCACTCGCCCCACGCCACTCGAACCGTTGTCCGCAAGTCGCCTTGCCAACAAACGTTCGATCCAGCGAACGGCGCTGCCCGTGCCACGGTGGCCACTGATTCCGACGAGCGGTATTCGGCCATTGAGGCCATTGGGGAACAGCATCTCGATAATCGATTCGCCGACCGGTCGCGGGTGGCCGGCCGTCGGCTCGATGTGCATCCGCAACCCTGGCCCCGCATTCACCTCGACGATTCCGCCGCGTTGCTCTTCGAGCGGCCGGCTGATGTCGACCGCCACGACGTCGACACCCGCGATGTCGAGCCCGATGACACGGGCCGCTTCGACGGCCCGCGCCGCGACTTCGGGATGCACGCGGTCCGTCACGTCGGTCGCGGTTCCCCCGGTGCTGAGATTGCCGTTGCGGCGGATGAGCACCGTGGCGCCAGCGGGCGGAGTCGCATCCGGGGTATAGCCTTGTTCGGCAAGCACTTCCATGCCGATCGTGTCCAGCTTGATGAAGCTCAAGACGGTGGAGTGTCCATCGCTGCGGCGCGGGTCGCGGTTCACCTCTTCGACAAGTTGGGCGATCGTGGAACGGCCGTCACCCACGACGTGTGCCGGTTGCCGGATCGCGGCCGCGATCAACCGGTTGCCAATGACGAGCAGACGATGGTCCAGACCTTCGATGAATTGCTCGACCATCACATAGCGGCTTTCCTCGCGCGCGGCGGCGTACGCCTTCAGCACTTGGTCGCGGGAGGCAAGGTTGGTGGCTACGCCCCGCCCATGGTTGCCGTACTGCGGCTTGACGACGACAGGCAGTCCGAGTTCGACGGCGGCCTGCCACGCGTCCTCGGCGTCGGAAACGGGCCGGCCCCTGGGAACAGGGACCGCCACGGCCCGTAGCAGTTCGCGAGTCAATTCCTTGTCTTGGGCGATCGATTCGGCGATCGCGGCCGTCCGATCGGACTCGGCCGTGCAGATGCGGCGGGCTTGAGCGCCGTGGCCTAGTTGCACGAGGCTTTCCCGGTTCAAACGGCGGATCGGAATTCCCCGCGTTTTCGCCGCGCGGACGATGGCCGCCGTGCTGGGTCCCAACCGCACGTCGTACGACAGCGAGCGAAGCGAACGCAATTCCGCCGCCACATCGAAAGGCCGGTCATGGACGGCCGCCAAACACAGGCGGCGTCCTGTCTCCAGGCACTCGCGGCCCAACGCCTCCTCTTCATACTGAAGGGCGACGCGGTAGACCCCCTCTTCGTCCAGTTCGCGGGCACGGCCATACCCGCAATCGCTGCCGGCCAGCGTCTGCAGTTCCAAGGCGACATGCTCGAGGATGTGGGCCAAATAGGTGCCGCGTTCCAGCCGCTGGAAAAAACCGCCCCGCTCGCCCACGCTGCAGCGGTGTTCGACCAGCGATGGCAGCCATGCCTTGAGCCGGTCGTTGAATCCCGGCATTTCATCGGACGACTGGTCCTTGTAAGGCCCTAAATCCAACTCGGCCTCGAGCACCGGGAAATTGGCCCAAAAGTTGGGGCCACGCAGCGCCCAAATCCGCCGAAACTCCATGAGGACACCATCTGGCAGCGAAAGAGAGAAAACGGTTTAGACGGCGCTGGGCGGATTGGAAGCCTGGAGCGCGTCTTTCAAATTCACTTCGTGGGCCGCTGAGTCGGTGAGCAGATGCCGCTTGAGGATCTCCACGGCCCCGTCAATCGTATCGGCCTGGAGCAGCACCAAGTCGCCGGGTTGGATTCTTCCGAGCACATTTTCGACGGCCAAAGCCCAGCCTTGGACGGACAACACTTCTTTGGCACGCCCACCCTGCATGAGCCCCTTTTCGAAGAGCGCGGTGATCTCGCCCGGTTGACGCCCGCGAATGTAGTGGTCTTCGTAGAGAATCACCTGATCAAAAGCGGAGCCCAGCAGTCGCCCCTGATCGATCATGTCGACGTCGCGGCGATCGCCAGCGGCCGAATACACGGCGATCCGACGGCTTGTCGGAAATAAATCCAGCGACTCCAACATCGCCTTCAAGGAAGACGTGTTGTGGCCGTAGTCGCAGATGACCGTCGCTCCATTGATCTTCACGAGATTGAAGCGTCCCGGCGACTTGTCCATGCTCGAAGCGAATGACTCCAAACCGGCGCGGATCACTTCCGCCGCGATCCCTAGCGCCCACGTCGCAGCGGTCGCGGCCAACACGTTCTCCACCTGGAACAAGATGCGTCCGTTGTGCGTGAGCGGAATGCGGTCGAACGACAGAAGCGGGATTTCCAATTGCGAATCGGCGACCACGACGGAGTTATCGCGGGCGAACACCACGCGGCCGCCTTTCGCCCGATGGGCCGCCATCACCGGATGCTCAGGATCGCGGGCGAAATAAACCACCGATCCCCGGCAATGATTGGCCATTTCCGCCGTCAGCGGGTCATCCGCTTTCAGCACCGCCGTTCCGTCCGCGCCCACGGCATCGACGATCGTGCGTTTCACTCGAGCCAACTCTTCGCGGGTTTCGACACCGCCAAGGCCGAGGTGATCGCCTTCGCCGATATTCGTCACCACCGCCACATCGCAGCGATCAAAGGCCAAGCCCTCGCGCAAGATGCCGCCCCGCGCGGTTTCCAGCACGGCCGCTTCCAGCGTTGGATTCATGAGCACATGGCGGGCGCTTCGCGGCCCGCTGCAATCCTCGACATCGATACGCCGCCCCGCGATGTAGATTCCGTCCGTGCAGGTATAGGCGACGCGTTTGCCCCAAGTCGACACAATGTGGGCGCACAGTCGGGTGGTCGTGGTCTTGCCGTTGACGCCCGTGACCGCGATCAGCGGAATACGGCCGTTTTGGCCCAAGGGAAACAGGCCTTCGAGGATCGCGCTGCCCGCCCGCGCCGCGGAAGCAGCCGATGTGCCGCAGTGATGTTCCAGTTCCGGCACCGCCGAAACGTGCGTTACAGCCCGCCTTCCCCCGTCCAGCGGCGACGCAAGGTCGAGCGCCGCCAATGCGTATTCGACGACGTCCAGCCCCAGCATCAGCGCGCCTTCGACCAATTGCGTGGCCAGTTCGGGATGGATCGTTTCCGTCACATCGACCCACCGCGGAGCCGCACCGCCGCCCGCTGGAACTCCAGCGTCCGTCCCCACAGCGTCCCCTCGCGTCTCGACCAGTGGGGACCGACGCACCGCGCTGACACACCGTTGATTGGCGACCAAGACATAGTGATCGGCGGTGGGAACCGTCTCATCCGGGTCGTACATCGGCACGCCCGCCGCTTGCAACATCCGCCACACCACGTTCGGATCGCGCAACAACCGCTCGGCGACGCCGCTCGTGCGGTCGGTCAGCGACTGGAAGAAACGGCGTTGGCGAGCCCCCCAACCCAGTTGCCAGACATCCGGATCGGGCGTCTTGAGCACGGGAATCTGCCGCGCCGCCGCCGCCTCCAACAATGCGGCTGTCGACGCCGGCAACCGCCAAGCCACCGCGTTTTGGCGCAAATGACCCCAGGCCTCCGCCGCATCCCAGGCCTCGTCTTGAATCACGGCCCGCACAAAACGTTCCGCGAATTCCAAACAGGCTCTACCCAGCCGCTCGTCTTCGTACTCGACCACGGCCAGCGTCACGAGCGGCTCGTGCGAATTCAACCACTGACGATGGGCGACCCGCATTCCAAGAGCCCGTTGCAGGACGAGCGTCAATTGAGCAAGGATCGGCGCCAGCGGCGTCAGGTCGGAATCGTCCGTGGGCTCGCCCTCGAGCGACGCGATAGCCGCCTCCGCCGTCTCGACAGACGATTTCGGGGCGACGTTCGACTCCCAACCGCCGTTCGCGCTTTCGCCGGACACACTTCCGCCGTTCGCGCTTTCGCCGTTCGCGCTTTCGCCGTTCGCGCTTTCGCCGTTCGCGCTTTCGCCGGACACGCTGTTGCCGTTCGCGGAATTTCCGGGCACGCCGTCGCTGGAAGAATCGGATGGCGTTGCTTCCTCGCGAGTCGATCGCAGCAGCGCGTCGATCGCTGCCAATCTAGGACGCCAACGTTGCAGTTGACGGGCCCCATGCGCTACATCCCGCTCATCCAGCCAAACTTCAAACGCAGTCTTCAGAGTCCAACGGTTAGGACCACGCAGAGTCAGAACTTTTCGGATTTCCATAGAGCCTTGGGGGGCGTAAACAACGGCGGTCGGCGACGACGCTGTGCCGGACGCGACGCATGTCGAGTACAGGGTGGGTTGGCGCGGGCGGAATCCTAGCAAAACTCCGGACATGGCGGATGGCCAAAAAACGCAAGCGGGAAATCCAACACCCGCGACGGATCCGAAGATTTCGCCGCAAATTATCCGTCAAATGAAATCCAAAAGCCAGTCGCAAACGCGTCGATTATTTGGATTCTTGCGAATGGGCGGCCCCGCGCGAGTCGCCGCCCCGACGTATACTAGGCAGCGGTTTGATGCCCAAACCGCCGACGTTTCCGCTTATCGCCCGGCAGAAAAGTCCGTCGTACTCCGCAAGCGTATCCCTCGATACCTGCCGCCTCGGGTTCCGCATCCGCTCCTGCCTCCCCTCGCAAACTCGATGTCGTCCAACAACTTCCAGCCGGACTCGCCGCTCGTCGCGTCCCAGTTGCAGGCCCAGGAAACGATCCTCGCGGAACTTGAACTCGACCTGGACGCGCATGCCCAGTTCCACCCCGAGTGGCTATGGCTGACGCCGCAGCGACTGCTGACCGCCCGCCATGGCGACCGGGGATGGCGGTGGCACAGTTGGCGGCTGAGCGACGAGTTGGGACTGCGGTATGTCGAAACCGGCGGCACCGGGGCGCTCGAGCTGCTCGGCCCGGAATGCCGGTTGTCAGAATGGCGGTACACGAGCGCTTGCGCGCCGGCCGTCCATCGTTTCACGCTCCAGTTTGAACGTCATCTCGCCATGCCGTCCGCTCCCCCGGCGGCTAGTCGGCAATCCCTGGACGGCGAGTCGAGTGGCGTCAACGCGACCGACGCCGACGCGATGACGGTTTGTCCGCGTTGCGGTGGCTTGACCAACGACGACGGCGTTTGCGCGGCGTGCGCGCCGCAGCTTCAGCCGCCGCCGAGACAGGCGCTGTACCGTCTGGCCCGATTCGCGCGTCCCCGGTTGGGTTTGATTCTGTGGGGCACCGCGCTGATGGTGTTGAGCACGGCGGCTGGACTTGTCCCTCCGTACATCATCGGGCCGTTCTACGACCACGTTCTCGAACCGCTGGACAGCGGCAAACCCGTGCCGCCCGGTTTGGCCGCGTGGTATCTCGGATGGCTTGGCGGAGCGGCTGTCGCCGCGTGGCTGCTCAGTTGGGCGCGAAACGACGCTCTGTGCCGGGCCAGCGAGCTCATCAGCGCCGACCTTCGCAATCACACTTACGCGCACCTTCAACGCCTCTCGCTGGAGTTTTTCGGCGGCCAGCGCACCGGCGACCTGATTTCGCGGGTGTCGAGCGACACCGATCGGATTTGCAGTTTTCTTTCCGCCGACGCGCTCGACTTCATCACCGACGCCCTGTTGATCCTCTGCACGGCCGGCTTGCTGGTGTGGATCAATCCACCGCTGGCGGTCGTGACCCTAGCGCCGCTTGTCCCGATCGCCTGGCTGGTACAAAGACTGCGTGGCCGCTTGCGGCATGGTTTCGCCCGCGGCACGACCGCTTGGGGAGACATGGTCAGCGTACTCGCGGACACCATCCCGGGCATCCGAGTCGTCAAAGCGTTCGCTCAAGAGAGCCGCGAGGTCGAACGTTTCGCTCAGTCGAACCAGGTGGTGCTGGAAGCCAACAACCGAGTGAACCGGCTGTGGTCGTTCTTCGGACCGCTCGTCACGTTCCTCACCGAATGCGGCGGACTCGTGATCTGGGGCTGCGGCGTCTGGCTGATCGTGCGTGGCGACGTGAGAGTCGCCGTGCTGCTGCAGTTCGTCGCCTACATCGGCCGGTTCTACACGCGGCTCGAGTCGATGAGCCGCATTCTCGCGTCGACCCAACGCGCGGGCGCGGCCGCGCATCGCATCTTCGAAATCCTCGATCGACAGCCCAGCGTGCCCGAACCGCTGTCACCCCGCGATCCCGGACGCCTGGCCGGCGCTGTAGAACTCCAGGGAGTGCGGTTCCGCTATGGTAAACGCGAAGTGCTGCACGGCATCGATCTGCGGATCGAGCCCGGGGAGATGATCGGACTGGTTGGCGCCAGCGGCGCCGGCAAAAGCACGCTTGTGAATCTCGTCTGCCGCTTCTACGACGTCAGTCAGGGCGCGATCCTCGCGGACGGCGTCGACATCCGCGAATACCCCGTGGAGGCGTATCGCCGCAACATCGGAATCGTGCTGCAGGAGCCGTTTCTCTTTTACGGCACCATCGCGGAAAACATCGCCTATGGACGCCCTGACGCCACCCGCGAAGAGATTGTCGCCGCCGCCCGGGCCGCCCACGCGCACGCCTTCATCCTACGCCTGCCAGACGGCTACGATTCGCTGGTGGGAGAACGTGGCCAGGCGTTGTCCGGCGGCGAGCGTCAACGGATTTCAATCGCCCGCGCGCTGCTCACCGATCCGCGAATTCTAATCCTCGACGAAGCCACATCCGCGGTCGACACAGAAACCGAGCGGGAAATTCAAGCCGCCCTCGACACCCTGGTCCAAGGCCGAACGACAATCGCCATCGCGCACCGCTTAAGCACGCTCCGCAAGGCCGACCGAATCGCGGTCGTCGCGGCGGGAGAACTGGTCGAAATCGGCCCGCACGACGAACTGCTCGCACGCCACGGCGCCTACTACCGTCTCCATCAAGCCCAGATGAAACTGGCCAACCAAATCGGCATTGGTTGAAGCCAACCCAGCGTCGGAATCCGCCCTGCCCCAACCCGTATCGGCTCGCTCACGCCGCCGTCGCCCCATGACCCCGCCTTCGCCACCCCAGCCGTTCACACTCCATCGCGATCCCTGGGGCCGACTGGTTCTCGAACTGACCGACGGCCGCCGCATTGTGGGGGCCACGGCGGCACGAATGTTTCCCATCTCCTCGCCTGCCGGTCCCATCGCGCTCTGCGATAGCGCTGGACACGAAATCACCTGGATCAGGCAGATCGGTGAAATGCCCACGGCGATTCGGGAACTGCTCGAAGACGAATTGTCGCGCCGCGACTTCATTCCCGTCATTCAACGGATCGTGGGCGTTTCGAGCTTGTCCGAACCGTGCGAATGGCAGGTCGAAACGGACCGTGGGCCCACGAAGTTCGTCTTGAAGAGCGAAGAAGACGTTCACCGCATTGGCCCCCATCGGGCCATCATCATCGATGCCCGAGGCCTGCGGTTTTTGCTCGACGATGCCCGACGACTGGATGCAACCAGCCGCCGCTTCGCCGAATGGTGGGGAATCTAGGACTCGCCCAACTACTTGCCTTTGGCCTTGCGGACGGCGGCGGCCAGCCGCGACTTGCTGCGAGCAGCCGCATTGGCGTGAATGACGCC